>NZ_JBQENC010000002.1:30484-34393 GCF_052044485.1 Pseudoxanthomonas sp. 22568 | reverse complement strand
ACGTCGCTCCTACAGTTGGGGGGCGGTTTTCCGTAAGATCGGCGCATGAGCACGCTGACCTTCCGTACCGCGACCGCCGCGGACATCCCCGCCCTCGTCTCGCTGGTGACCTCCGCCTACCGTGGCGAGGTCAGCAAGCAGGGCTGGACCACCGAAGCCGATCTGCTGGATGGCCAGCGCATCGATCCCGAAGGTCTGCTGCGTGACATCGAACGCGCCCGGAGCCGCATCCTTGTCGCCGAACGCGATGGACAGATGCTGGCCTGCGCGCATGTCGCGGTGGAGGACGGCGCCGGCTACTTCGGCATGTTCTCAGTCCGGCCCGATCTGCAGGGCGGCGGCGTGGGCAAGGCGGTGATCGCCGAGGCCGAACGCGTGGTTCGCGAAGACTGGCGACAACCGGCCATCCGGATGAGTGTCATCGACGTGCGCGACGAACTCATCGCCTTCTACGAGCGTCGTGGCTACGCGCGCACCGGCATCAAGAAGCCCTTCCCCTACGGCGACGAGCGCTTCGGCATTCCCAAGCGCGACGATCTCCGCTTCGAGGTGCTGGAGAAGGCGCTGTGAGCGAGAACTGGACCTTCGTCTGCGCGCTGGGCGAAATGCTGCCCGGCGAGATGCGCACGGTATTCGACGAAGTCACCGGCACCCCGATCCTGGTGATGAACTACGACGGCGATTTCTACGCGCTGGAGGATCGCTGCAGCCACGAGGATTTCGAACTGTCCTCCGGCAATTACGACGGCGACGAGGCCACCATCGAATGCATCCTGCACGGGGCCAAGTTCGACATCCGCGATGGTCGGGCGCTGTGCGCGCCGGCCTATTCGCCGGTACCCAAGTTCCCGGTCAAGCAGGAACACGGCGGGCTCTGGACCCGCGACGACCGCGGCTGATCGGCACGCCGGCGGCGGCTCCCAAGGGCGGATTCCCCGGAATCCGCCTTTTTTGTTTCTTCCGCACCGCCGTTCGGCGAGGCGCCTTTGCGAAAGAGAACAATTATCATTAAGATTATAAATTCGTTATCCGGCTGACCCGCCCCGCTCCCCTTGCCCCTTCCGACCCGCCCCCGTGACGAACGTCGCAGCGTCCTCTTCTGGGCGCTGCTGGGACTGTTGTGGTCGTTGGTGTGGCTGCTTCCGGTCGCGTCGGCATCCGTCGCGGCCGTCATCGGCCCGACCGTGGTGGCGGCCGCGTTGTCCGAGGGGACTCCGGCAGCGGAGGCAAACACCCGGGACGCCGAAGAGAGAAGTCCCGCCACAGGCTGGCAACTCCCGTCCGTGGACCCGATCGCCGCCGTCGAACCTTCACCCGAAGGCGAGTTCGACCCTGCGAGCGGCCCCGCCCCCGCTGACCGCCCCGGCTTCCAGCCCGCACGCTGCGCGTCCGTCCGTTCCGGCGATGTCCGGTTCCGGTCCGACGCCTGCCGTCTGCCGCACGGCCACGCGCCCCCGCGCGCCTGAATCCGCACTGGCGATCCGGATGCCCGGGCCGCCAGCGCCCCCGCTTCCCCATCGCCCGTCGCCACGGGGATTCCCTTCCGAAACCGCCAAGACACCCATGAACCCGATCAAGTCGCGCAAGCACGCCACTCCCGCGTCCCGTTCCCCGAACGGCCTGACCACCGCCACCCTGCTGACCAGCCTGGCGCTGGCCGTCCCCGCCGCCGCCCAGGTCGCCTCCGACAACGCGCCCAAGCCGGATCCGACCACCCTGCCGGAGGTGCACGTCGAAGGCACCTCGGTCGGCGAATACAAGGCAGACAAGCTGGCCTCGCCCAAGTTCACCCAGTCGCTGCAGGACACCCCGCAGACCATCCAGATCATCACCGACGATCTGTTCAACCAGCAGGGCGCGACCACCCTGACCGAGGCGCTGCGCAACAGCCCGGGCGTGGGCACCTTCTTCGTCGGCGAAAACGGCAATACCGCCACCGGCGACACCTTGTTCATGCGCGGCTTCGACAGCTCCAGCAGCATCTTCGTCGACGGCGTGCGCGACCTGGGTTCGATCTCGCGCGACGTGTTCAATGTCGAACAGGTCGAAGTCGAGAAGGGGCCGGCCGGCACCGACAACGGCCGCAGCGCACCGACCGGCGCAATCAACATGGTCAGCAAGCAGGCCACGCGGAAGGACGCGATCAGCGCGACCGTCTCGATCGGCAGTGACGACCAGAAGCGCGTCACCGCCGACTGGAACCAGTCGCTCGGCATCCCCGGCGCGGCGTTCCGCCTCAACGTGATGGCGCAGGACAGCGACGTGCCCGGCCGCGATCTGATCAACAACAAGCGCTGGGGCGTGGCGCCGTCGCTGGCGTTCGGCCTGGGCTCTGATACCCGTTACTTCCTCAACCTGCTGTACGTGAAGCAGGACAACGTGCCGGACGGCGGCGTGCCGACCATCGGCCTGCCGGGCTACAGTTCGCCGGACCCTGCCCGTCCGCAGATCGCGTTGGCGCCGCGCGTGGACAGCGAGAACTTCTACGGCACGCGCTTCGATCACGACGACGTGACCGCGCAAATGGCCACGTTCCGCTTCGAGCACGATTTCTCCGACACGCTGAAGCTGACCAATACCGCACGTTGGGGCAAGAACGAACAGGACTACATGCTGACGGCATTCATGCTGTCCGCCACCGGCACCACGCCCACGCTGACCATCCCCGACATCAACAATCCTTATGGCTGGACGGTCAACCGCAGCCTGCCAACCTTCAAGGATCAGGAATACACCATCGCCACCAACCAGCTGAACCTGCGCGCCGACTTCTCGACCGGCCGCGTGCAGCACAACCTCAGCACCGGACTGGAGTTCGCGCGCGAGGAACTGGAAAGCTGGGGCGTCGCCACGATCCCGGGGACCGCCTGGCCGGCGGCCAATCTGTACAACCCCGACCCTGACGTCAGCGGCCTGCGCTGGGGCCGCAATGGTGCGCATAGCAAGGGCAAGATCACCACGTCGTCGCTGTACGCCTTCGATACCCTGAAGTTCAACGAAGCCTTCCTGCTGACCGCCGGCATCCGCCTGGATCACTACAAGACCGACTTCAGCAGCCTGGTCGCCTGCGGCGGTCGCGGCGGTCCCGTCTGCGGCAGCCTGCCCACCGGCACCATCGTGCCGGGCGTGGATCGGGATGCCTCCGATACCCTGGTCAACTGGAAACTCGGTGCGGTCTACAAGGTGGGCAACGTCGCCAGCGTGTATGCCAACTACGCGCTTTCGCAGCAGCCTCCGGGCGGTACCGCGCTGGAACTGAGCAACGCGGACAACAGCGCCAACAATCCCAAATACGACCCGCAGAAAGCCAAGACCTTCGAGGTCGGCAGCAAGTGGAACCTGCTGGGTGACGATTTGCTGCTGACCCTGGCGGTGTTTCAGACTGACGTGAGCAACGAAGTGATCACCGAGAACGGGGTGACCTTCCAGGGCGGCGAGAAGCGCGTGCGCGGCGTGGAGGTTTCGGCGGTTGGCAAGCTTACCGACGACTGGTCCGTGTCCGCCGGCTACACCGCGATGGACGCCACCGTGAAGGATGGCCCGGTCGTGGCGAACGACAGGACCCGCGATCTGGGCTACACCCCGGACAGCGCCTTCACCGCCTGGACCACCTACGAACTCCCCTTCGGCCTGACCGTCGGCGGTGGCGCGCGTTACTCCGGCGAAATGAAGCGCGGCACCGACGGTGCCGTGGGCACGCCGAACTTCGTCAAGTCGTACACGGTGTGGGACGCGGTTGTCAGTTATGCCTTCAGCCCGAACCTGGATCTGCGCTTGAACGCCTACAACCTGTTCGACAAGGACTACGTGGCGGCGATCAACAAGAGCGGCTACCGTTACACGCCGGGTGCGCCGCGTTCGGTGCTGCTGAGCCTGAACCTGCGGTTCTGACGCGGTCGTGGCGGGGAG
>NZ_JBQENC010000002.1:0-30466 GCF_052044485.1 Pseudoxanthomonas sp. 22568 | reverse complement strand
TTTTCCTCCAAGGAGCAAGACATGCTGCTGCATATTCCCCAGGTGCTCGCCCCACAGGAGGTCATGGCGATGCGGCAGGCGCTGGACCAGGCCGACTGGACCGACGGCCGCGAGACCGTCGGCGTCCAAGGCGCGCAGGTCAAGCGCAACGAGCAGTTGCCGGACGCCTCGCCGCTGCGCGAACAACTGGGCAAGCGGATTCTGGCCGCGCTGGAACGCAATCCCCTGTACTTCGCCGCGGCGCTGCCGCTCCACGTCGTACCACCGCGTTTCAACCGCTATCAGGGCGGCGGTGAATACGGCTTCCACATCGACGGTTCGGTGATGCTCACCCGGACCCCGGGTGGCCGCAGCCAGGCGGTGCGCTCCGACGTGTCCTGCACGCTGTTCCTGTGCGAGCCCGGCGAATACGACGGCGGCGAGTTGATCGTCAGCGACACCTATGGCGAGCACGAAGTGAAGCTGCCCGCCGGCGACATGGTGCTGTATCCGTCCAGCAGCCTGCACAAGGTCCAGCCGGTGACGCGTGGCGCGCGCCTGGCCTCGTTCTTCTGGGTGCAGAGCATGGTGCGCGACGACGCCTGCCGGCGCCTGCTGTTCGAGATGGATACTTCGCTGGAGACGTTGCGGCAGACCGGCGCGGACAACGCCGCGGTGGTCCGGTTGACCGGCGTGTACCACAACCTGCTGCGGCGCTGGGCCGAAACATGAGCGGCAAGATGCCTCTCATTTGCATTTGATAATGGTTCTCATTAAAATCCCTGCGCTTGCCGTCCCCTTGGGGCGGCCATCCACGCAGGGGTAAGTTTCTGTTCCAGGCGATCCGCCAGGCTGTCCAATCCCGCCGGTCGCGCCGCGAGGTGCGTCCGCGTGCGGCGTGGCTGGCCGTGCTGGCCTCCGTATGCCTGTTGCTGTCCACCCTGCACTTCGGCGCCATGGCCGGGCAGCGTCCGCATGGTTTCGGCCACTGGGACAATCGCGCCAGTCCCGTCGGAATGCTTCAGCAGGCGCCGGAAGATGGAGCGCCCGATGCGGGGCGCCATGACGATCAGCCGGCCAAGAAGCGGCGCGTCACCCTGCAGCCGGTTTCCCAGCACGCCGAACCGGAACCGGTGGCGACGCCGAGGGAGCTCCTCCCCGTCCTGGCATTCTCCTTGTCCAGGCAACCGCCTTCCGGCGGCGCATGCCTGCGCACTTCCAGTCGCGTGCCGAGCAAGCCGGCGCCGCCATGCCAGCGCCATCGCGGCCAGGCGCCTCCCGTGCTGGCTTCGCTGCTCCAGATCGCCTGACCGGCTGACGCGCCAGACGCGTCATATCCGCCGTCACGTCTGCGGTCCGCACCGCGCCTTCTCCCAATCAGTCCCTTCCTTCTCCTTCGCGGGAGAGGGAACCACATGCCTGTCCGACGACCATGACCCAGCCCCGCTTCCCGCTTTCCCCCCGCCGCAACCGGCTCGCCGCCTGCCTGCTGCTTTCCCTTTCCGCGCCCGTTGTCGCCCAGCAGATGCCCGACGGTTCCGACCGGCCCAACACCCTCGACACCGTCGTCGTCACCGCGGCCGGCTTCGAGCAGAAGATCGTCGACGCGCCGGCCAGCATCAGCGTGGTCACCCGCGAGGATCTCAGCCAGCGTCCCTATACCAGCCTGATCGACGCACTGCGCGATGTGGAAGGCATCGATGTGGGCATGGAAACCACCGACAAGAATGGCGCGGCCACCGTCAGCATGCGCGGCATGCCCTCCGAGTACACCCTGGTGCTGATCGACGGTCGTCGCCAGAGCAACGTCGGCCAGCTCTACCCGAACAATTTTGGCGGCGGCCAGTTTGCATACGTGCCGCCGCTGGACGCGATCGAACGCATCGAAGTGGTGCGCGGCCCGATGTCCACGCTGTACGGCTCCGACGCGATGGGCGGCGTGATCAACATCATCACCCGCCGCAACAGGGACGAATGGGGTGGCTCGATCACCCAGGGCTTCACGATCCAGCAGGAAGATCAGTTCGGCGACGCACGCACCACCGATCTCTACCTCAGTGGTCCGCTGGTCAAGGACCGGCTGGGCATGGCGGTGCGCGGCAGCTGGTACGACACCGACGAGTCGAACCCGGAGTGGCCGGCGCTGCCGCTGCCGGACGGTTCGATGTGGGAACGCACGCTGGGCTTCGGCGGCGGCGGCAAGGCGGTCGCGAACACCCGCTGGAACGCCGGCGTGCGCCTGGACTTCAGCCTCGACGAGCACAATGATTTCTGGCTGGACTACGACATCTCGCGGCAGAAGTACGACAACCGCAAGGGCCAGACCGGCACCCTGGACAGCCTGGAAAGCCTGTGGCGCAGCGGCAACGCCACCCTTCCCAATCCCGATGGTCCGGGCACGGTCAGCCGTCGCGTCGTGCAGCCGCGTGTCGGCTATACCGCATGGCAGCGCTACGAGCGCGATCAGCTGTCACTGACCCACCAGGGCCGCTATGACTTCGGCACCTGGCAGACCAGCTTGACCCACGCCACGAGCAACAACCTCGGCCGCTCGCTGCCGCTGACGCTGGAAGAACGCGCCAACCTGCAGACGCTGTGGAACGATGTCTGCGCACGTCGCGGCCAGGCCGCCCGCTGCAACATGGCCAACGGCAACCTGGGCGTGCTCAACGACGCCGAGCGCGCGCGCCTGTCCGCGTTCCTGCCGCGCCCGCTGCGCACGATGGAGCTGGAAGGCTACGTGCTGGACACGATGCTCGACATGACCTTCGGCGCCCACAAGCTGACCGTCGGTGGCCAGTACAACGACACCGACATGACCGACGGCGTGTTCGGCATGGACGGCGGCGGTTATCGCGACGGCGTGAAGCAGAAGCACCGGATGTGGTCGGTGTTCGCCGAGGACAACTGGTCGTTCACCGACACCCTGACCGCCACGCTGGGCGTACGCTACGACGATCACAACGTGTTCGGCAGCCATGTCAGTCCGCGCGCCTACCTGGTCTGGAACGCCAGCGACGCCTGGACGGTCAAGGGCGGCGTCAGTACCGGCTACAAGACGCCGCGCCCGGATCAACTGTTCCCGGGCGTGACCGGCTTCGGCGGCCAGGGCGTGCTGCCGCTGGTCGGTTCGCCGAACCTGAAGCCCGAGACCAGCACCAACTACGAGCTGGCCGCCTACTACGAGGGCGACCGCTTCGGCTTCAACATCACCGGCTTCTTCAACAAGTTCGAAGACAAGATCGCCAGCGGCGGCACCTTCCCGAACTGCGAGGTCGCGCCCGCCGGCAGCGGCTACTGCGTGGATGTCGGTCCCGGCTGGGCCGAACTGGGCTACAGCACCTTCAGCCAGAGCGTGAACATCGACGAGGCCGAGACCCGCGGCGTCGAACTGGCCGCGCACGTGGACCTGCGGGACAACCTGGAGCTGCGCGGCAACTACACCTACACCAAGTCCGAGCAGACCAGCGGCGCGGCCAAGGGCATGCCCATCGCCGGCAACCCGGCCAGGCACATGGCCAACGCCAGCCTGAACTGGCGGATCAGCGACGCCCTCAGCCTGTCGCTGGTCGGCGAGGGTCGCTACGACCGCTACCGCGACACCGTGGTCACCTCGGTCAACGGCGCGACCGTCTCCAACGTTCGCTATTACGAGGACTACACCGTGTTCCACCTGGGTGGCAGCTGGAAGGCCACCGACGCGCTGACCATCAATGCCCGGGTCAACAACGTGTTCGACAAGGATTTCGTGTCCCAATCCTGCCTGCTGATCAGCGACAGCGAGTACAGCTGCGTGGACGACTACGCAGTGAAGGAACAGCGCCGCAGTTTCTGGGTGTCGCTGAACCTGCGCTTCTGACGCGGTATCCGGCCGGTCCGCCCATCGGCGGGCCGGCCACCTCAATTGAGAGGCATTCTCATTTGTGGTCTAATTCTCCTTCCTTCGACCCGTCCCGCCCGCTTGAGCCCAGCGCCCGCACAATCCGTCACCAGCCAGCAGCAGCGCCGGGGTTACTGGCTGCGCACGCTGCACCAATGGCATTGGATCAGTTCGGCGATCTGCCTCATCGGCATGCTGCTGTTCGCGGCTACCGGCATCACCCTCAATCACGCCTCGAAAATCGAGGCCAAGCCCGAGGTGGTCAACCGGCAGGCGCAGTTGCCGCCCGCGCTGCTGGCCAAGCTGGGAAGCCGCCAGGAAGGCAATGCGCCGCTGCCCGCTCCGGTCGCCACCTGGCTGGGCGACGAGTTCTCCGTCGGCATCGGCCGCCGCCAGGCCGAGTGGTCGGACGTGGAAATCTATCTTTCGATGCCGCGCCCGGGCGCGGACGCCTGGCTGAGCATCGATCGCGAAACCGGCTCGGTGGAATACGAAAGCACCGACCGCGGCTGGGTGTCCTACTTCAACGACCTGCACAAGGGCCGCAACGCCGGCGCGGCGTGGGGATGGTTCCTGGACATCTTCGCGATCGCCTGCCTGGTGTTCTGCATCACTGGCCTGTTCCTGCTGCAACTGCACGCGCGCCAGCGCCGCCTGACCTGGCCGATGGTCGGCCTGGGCCTGGTGGTGCCGCTGCTGCTGGCCCTGATCTTCATCCACTGATCCTTCGACGAGCCCGCCCATGACCAAGACCACCGTGTCCCTGACCCTGACGTTCGCATTGAGCGGGTTGCTGACCGTTCCGGCGTATGCCGGCGAACTGAACATCAACGTCGAAGTGCCCCAGCTCAACGTCGCCGAGTACCACCGGCCCTACGTCGCGATCTGGCTGGAGGGCGCCGACCAGAAAGTCGCCGCCAACCTGTCGGTCTGGTACCAGCAGCGCGATACCGCCGAAGGCCACGGCACCAAGTGGCTGCCGGACATGCGGCAGTGGTGGCGCAAGTCCGGCCGCACCCTGAAGGTGCCGGTGGACGGCGTCACCGGCCCGACCCGCCCGGTCGGCAAGCACGCGCTGAAGTTCACCGACAAGCAGCCGCAACTCGCGCAGCTGGCACCGGGCCAGTACACGCTGGTGGTGGAAGCCGCGCGCGAAGTCGGCGGCCGCGAACTGCTGAAGATTCCCTTCACCTGGCCGGCCAAGGGCGCCGCGCAGACCGGCAAGGCCCAGGGCAGCAGCGAACTGGGCGCCGTCACCCTGACCGTCAAGCCGTAATCAATCCGGAGCGGATGCCGATGCATCCGTCCCTTCCCATACCCGACGAAAAGCTGGAGAAACCGATGAAGCGTTCCCTGACCCTCGCCATCGCGCTGGCGTCCGCACTGCCGCTGAGCGCGTTCGCGCACAAGGCCTGGCTGCAGCCGTCGCAGACGGTGATCGCCGGCCAGAATCCGTGGATCACCGTGGACGCCGCGGTGTCCAACGACCTGTTCTACTTCAACCACGTGCCGCTGCGCACCGAGGGCCTGGCGATCACCGCGCCGGATGGCAGCAAGGTCGATGCGCAGAACCTGGCCACCGGCAAGTACCGCACCGTGTTCGACGTCGAGCTCAAGCAACAGGGCACCTACCGCATCGCGGTGGTCAACAGCGGCCTGTTCGGCACCTGGGAAGAAAACGGCAAGCCCAAGCGCTGGCGCGGCACTCCCGCCACCTTCGCCACCGAAGTGCCGAAGGACGCCAAGAACCTGCAGGTTTCGCAGTCGGTCGGCCGCATCGAGACCTTCGTGACCAACGGCTCGCCCAACGACACCGCGCTCAAGACCAGCGGCGAGGGCCTGGAACTGGTGCCGGTCACCCATCCGAACGATCTGTTCGCCGGCGAGCCGGCCAAGTTCCGCATGCTCAAGGACGGCAAGCCGGCCTCGGGCCTGGAGTTCGAGATCACCCGCGGCGGCACCCGCTATCGCAACGCGCAGGACGAGATCAAGGTCACCACCGATGCCAACGGCGAGTTCAGCGTGACCTGGCCGGAAGCCGGCATGTACTGGCTGGAAACCACCGCGCAGGACGACAAGACCTCGTTGCCGCAGGCCAAGCAGCGCCGCCTCAGCTACGTGGCCACGCTCGAAGTCCTGCCGCAGTAATCACCAAGACCGGCGCGTCCCCCGGGACGCGCCGCGGGTCATGAGTTCCTCTTTTCCCTCCGTGTCTCCCCCGTCCTTCCCCGCTCCGGACATGGCGCTGCACGCGCTGCATGGCGAAACCATGGGCACGAACTGGTCGGTCCGGCTGGTCGCGTCGCCACGCGAGGATCTGCATGCGCTGCACGCGCTGATCCAGGCCGAACTGGATCGCGTGGTGGCGCAGATGAGTACCTGGGAAACGGAATCGGACATCAGCCGTTTCAACCGTGCCCAGGCCGGGCATTGGCAGGTGCTTCCGGACGCGTTCTTCACCGTGCTGCGATGCGCGCTGGATATCGCCGAGGCCAGTGAAGGCGCCTTCGATCCCACGGTCGGGCCGCTGGTAGGACTGTGGGGGTTCGGCGCCCATGCGCAATCCCGCACGGTTCCCGATGATGACCGCCGCGATTCGACCCGGCAACAGGTTGGCTGGCGGCGATTGGTGCTGGACACCGACCACCGGCGCCTGCTGCAGCCCGGTGGCGTGCAACTGGATCTGTCGGCCATCGCCAAGGGCCATGCGGTCGATGCGGTGGCGAAAGCCCTGCGCGCGCGCGGTCTCGCCGCCGCCCTGGTCGAAGTCGGCGGCGAACTCTTCGGTTATGGCCGCAAGCCGGATGGCGAGCACTGGCGAGTGCTGATCGAATCCTCGCCGGACGAGGAGGAAGCCGCCGGCCTGGAGCCGCGCATCGCGATCATCGACGAACGGGCGGTCGCCACCTCGGGCGATCGCTGGCACTGGTTCGAACAGGCCGGCGAACGTTACACGCATACCCTCGACCCGCGCACCGGCAAGCCGGTGTCCAGCGCGCGCGCGGCGGTCACCGTGCTGGCACCCACCGCGATGGAAGCCGATGGCTGGGCCACCGCATTGACCGTGCTTGGCGCCGACGCGGGAATGGCGCTGGCCGAACGGCGCGGGATCGCGGCGCGCTTCATCGTCCGCGAGGGCGACACACTGGCGGAACGGGCCAGCAGCCGGTTCGCCTCGCATCTGGCCGCATGAGCGCACAGTCCTCTCCCTCCCCGGTTTCCTTCGCCTGGCTGGGCAATGCCGCGGTCCTGCTTGCCCTGCTCGCCATCGTGGCGGCGATGGCGCTGCTGCAGGGCGAAACCTGGTGGCCGGCGTCGCCGCGCAGCGGCCGCTGGTTCGGCGCGGGCGCGGCGCTGCTGGCCTACGTCGGCGCATGGGCATGGCTGGCCGCGCGGCACCGTCGCCAGGATCGCGGCGCCGCCGTGGATACCTCGCAGGACGCGTTGCGGGTGGTATACGCCAGCCAGACCGGTTTCGCGCACATGCTGGCCGCGCGCACGGCCGACAGCCTGATCGCCGCCGGGGTCGCCGCGCGCGCGCAGGCCATCGATACGCTGCAGGCCGGCGATCTCGCGCAGGGGCGGATCCTGTTCGTGGTCAGTACCACCGGCGAAGGCGATCCGCCCGATCACGCGCTGGGCTTCGTCCGCCGGATCATGTCGCAGGCGCTTTCCCTGCACGGCCTGCGCTATGCCGTGCTGGCGCTGGGCGATCGCGAATACGCGCAGTTCTGCGCCTTCGGTCATCAACTCGATGACTGGTTGCGCCAGCACGGCGCGCAACCGCTGTTTGACCGCGTGGACGTCGACAATGCCGACGAAAGCGCCCTGCGTCATTGGCAGCATCACCTGGGTCAATTGGGCGGTGTGGCCGAACTGCCGGATTGGGATCGGCCGCGCTACGAGGACTGGATTCTCGCCGATCGGCGCGTGCTGAATCCCGGCAGCCAAGGCGAAGCGGCGTTCCACATTGCCCTGCGCCCGGCCACCGGCGCGTTGCCGGCATGGCAGGCCGGCGACATCGCCGAAATCGGTCCGCGCAATCCGCTGCCGGCCGTGGGCGCCTTCGTCCAGGCGGTGGGCTGGGATCCGCAACGCCCAGTCGAATGGCAGGGGACGCGCCAACCGCTTGCCGACGTCCTGGCCCAGGTCCATCTGCCGGATCCGGAAACACTGCGCGGCCGTGCGCCCGAAACCGCGATTGCGGAACTCACCGCGCTGCCGCATCGCGAATACTCCATCGCCTCGATTCCCGCCGATGGCAGCCTGCAATTGCTGGTCCGGCGCATGCGCCGTCCGGATGGACGACCCGGGCTGGGCAGCGGCTGGCTGTGCGATCACGCGGTCCTCGGCGGAACGATTGCCCTGCGCATCCGCGAGAACGCCAATTTCCATCCGCCGGGCAACGATCACCCAATGCTCCTGATTGGCAACGGTACCGGCATCGCCGGCCTGCGCGCGCACCTGAAGGCTCGGGTGGCGGCAAAGGCGCAACGCAACTGGCTGGTGTTCGGCGAACGCCAGGCGGCGCACGATTTCTTCCATCGCGACGAGATCCTGGACTGGCAGGCGCGAGGCGCGCTGGAACGCCTGGATTTGGCGTTCTCGCGGGATCAGCCCGAGCGACGCTACGTCCAGCACGCCCTGCGCGAGGCCGCCGACGATCTGCGGCACTGGGTGGACGATGGAGCGGTCATCTATGTCTGCGGCAGCCTGGAGGGCATGGCCCCGGGCGTGGACGCCGCCCTGAACGATGCGCTCGGCGCGGAGCGGTTGGAGGAACTCCGCCTAACCGGCCGCTATCGCCGCGACGTCTACTGATCCGTCAAGGCGCTCCGCTTCACCGGCGACACGCGCGCGGCCAGCAGCTCTCCCCCGCCCTGCAGGGCGAAACGGCGGCGTTCCGGACCTGCGGGCAGTAGCGCGGTGTCTCCGGCAAACAGCGGCGGCAAGCCACTCGCCGCCTCGAATTCCGCCTGCCCGGCCAACAGGTGGATGGCCCAGGTGGTATCGGCATCCACGAAGAACAGCATCGAGCCGACCAGCGGACGGTGCAGCAGTTCGGCATCCACGACATCCCGCTTCCACATCAGGTTGAAATCGTGGGTGGATCCGTCCCGCAGGTAGCCGGTCACCTCGCGTTCCCCGGCGAAGCGAATCCGGCCGTGCGGCGGTTCCAGTTCGACCTGTTCGCCTTCCGCGAACGCCAGCCGCAGCCCATTTCCCTGCAGAAGGATCAGCTCGCGATCGATGCCGGGAAACGACGAGAACGCGGCATCCTGTTCGATTTCCGCAATCGACAGCCGCCACGTCCAATCGTCGCTGTCGGGCATGCGCAGGATTTCCCGCGTCCAGCCCTGGCCGTTCTTCCAGCGGGTCCTGCGGTACTCATTGGCGGGAATGACGCGCGCTTCGGACACGATGGTTGCTTCGCTGTAGGCCGGAACCGGATTCTAACGCCCCAAAAAGCATCGCCCGGACATGCTCCCTGCATGTCCGGGCGATGGATACATCCCTGTCGGCTCCTGCCGATCACAGGCGTCCTGCCTGCTCCTGTTCCCGTGCGTCCTGCACGCCGATACGAAATGGGTACATCCCTGTCGGCATCCGTGCCTGTCCCCTGGCATCCTGCCCCGTCAGCCGGGTCGATCTGCATCCTGCAGAAACCACGGCATGGGTTTTTCGTGCTGCCGTCAGCGCCGGGTGACCGGTGCCGGGCGGGCAGCCGTCGCCGGCTTGTTCGCCGGCTCGGCGGAGGAACGCAATTCGATCCGTTCGCGATTCCGTTCCACCGTCTTCAAACCGATGCCCTTGACCATCGCAAGCTCCTCGGGACTCTTGAACGGGCCGTTGGTCTTGCGGTACTCGATGATGGCTTCCGCCTTCGCCTGGCCGATCCCGATCAGGACCGTCTGCAGCGTGGCCGCATCCGCGGTGTTGATGTTCACCTTGTCGGCGGCGTGGGCGCTCAGGGCCAGGACCAGCGACAGGGCAACCGACTTCAACACGGTGCTCAGCGATTTCATGGGCAACTCTCCTTGTGGCAAATGGGTGATTCCTTTCGTACAGAGGTTTTGTCCCCTGTGGCTCCTGCCGGCGTCGAATCGCTTCGTTGGCCGGCGGAAACAGTCTCATCCGCCACTGCTGCAAAACATATCGCCCGCCACCGTCAAAAGCTGCCGGGAAACCCCGCAGCGTCATGTAGGAAAATTCCTACCCCATGGGGAGGCGTAGAATGGGCGTCTGATTCCGTACCGATTGGAGACTCCATGGATACCGCCAAGGTCGACCGCTACGTCGCCGAGAAATGGGACGACGACATCGTTCCGCAGCTGGTCGAATACATCCGCATCCCGAACAAGTCGCCGATGTTCGACAGGGACTGGGTGGCCAACGGATACATGGATGCGGCGGTGCGCCTGATGGAAGACTGGGCGCGCGCCCAGGCCATTCCCGGGATGCAGGTGGACGTGGTCCGGCTGGAAGGCCGTACCCCGCTGATTTTCATCGAGATTCCCGCCAGCGGCCCGGACACCGGCGCCGATACCGTGCTGCTGTACGGACACTTGGACAAGCAGCCGGAAATGACCGGCTGGGATGCCGACCTGGGTCCGTGGACACCGGTGCTGAAGGGAGATCGCCTGTACGGCCGCGGCGGCGCCGACGACGGCTACGCCATCTTCGGTTCGCTGGCCGCCCTCCAGGCCCTGCAGGCCCAGGGCGTGCCGCATGCGCGCTGCGTGGTGCTGATCGAAGCCTGCGAGGAATCCGGCAGCTACGACCTGCCGGCCTACGTCGATCACCTGGCCGATCGCATCGGCAAGCCATCGCTGGTGGTGTGCCTGGATTCGGGTTGCGGCAACTACGAGCAGTTGTGGTGCACGACCTCGCTGCGCGGCCTGGCCGGCGGCAACTTCACGGTCAAGGTGCTGGAGGAAGGCGTGCATTCGGGCGACGCGTCCGGCGTGGTGCCGTCCAGCTTCCGCCTGCTGCGCCAGTTGCTGTCGCGGCTGGAGGACGAGAATACCGGCCGGATCCTGCCGGAGGGCCTGCAGGTCGAGATTCCGGGCGATCGCCTGGCCCAGGCGAAGGAAGCCGCGCGGGTACTGGACACGGCGGTGTTCGATAAATTCCCGTTCCTGCCCGGGATGACCCCGATGGCGGAGGACCTGACCGAACTGGTGCTCAACCGCACCTGGCGCCCGGCGCTGTCGGTGACCGGCGTGGACGGCATGCCGCCGCTGTCGTCGGCCGGCAACGTGCTGCGTCCGCACACCTCGGTCAAGCTGTCGCTGCGCCTGCCACCGACCCTGGACGGCAAGCGTGCCGGTGAACTGCTCAAGGAACTGCTGCTCAAGGATCCGCCCAACGGCGCCCAGGTCAGCCTGGATCTGGAGAAGGCCAGCACCGGCTGGAACGCCCCGGCGATGTCGCCGTGGCTGGAGAAGGCCATCGACGCGTCCAGCCGCGAGTTCTTCGGCGCCCCGGCCATGTACATGGGCGAAGGCGGCACCATCCCGTTCATGGGCATGCTGGGCGAGAAGTTCCCGGGTGCGCAGTTCATGATCACCGGCGTGCTGGGTCCGCATTCCAACGCCCATGGCCCCAACGAGTTCCTGCACATCCCGATGGGCAAGAAGGTCACCGCGTGCGTGGCCCGGGTCATCGCCGAGCATCACGCGGCCAGCGTGCGCGGCGAGACCACCGGCGTGGCGGCCGTCGCCGGCGGCGACCAACACGGCGATCACGGCTGCTGCTGACCGTCGGCCCACGCGGGTACGGGAAAAGAGCCGGGTCGTCCCGGCTCTTTTCGTTTTCGCCCGTATCGACCGCGACCGGGCGGGACGGATGTGCGCCGGGCATGGCTTGGGTTACCCTGCGGAGACCCCCCACTTTTTCCGACCGGAGTGTTCAGATGGAACAGATCTTTGGTGGCGGCATCCTGTGGACCCTGCTCATCGGCTTCCTGGCCGGCCTGTTGGCCCGGGCCATCAAGCCCGGCGACGACAAGCTCAACCTCATCTGGACGATCGTGCTGGGCGTGGCCGGGGCACTGCTCGCCCGTTTCGTCGGCGGCGCACTGGGATGGTACGGACCGGAGGAACCTGCCGGCTTCATCGCCTCCGTGGTCGGCGCGATCATCCTGCTCTTCATCTACGGCCTGGCGAAGAAGAAAAGGGCCTGAGTCCTGCCGGACGACATTCCCAAGCCCCGCTCCGGCGGGGCTTCTTCTTGGGAAATGGCGTGGAACCCGCCGGCTTCACAATTCTTCATTCGGGTTTCAGGCGCTTCATCCGCGGACACCGTGCAATCCGGCTCCCAACCCAAGGAGCCGCACCATGTCACCGTCCCTGTTCCGCCTGATCCTGTTGTCCTGCCTGGCCTTCGCCACGCCGGCGCCCATCTGGGCCGCTCCGGCCACTCCCACTTACCGTGCCCCCGCGTCGGCAGGCGACGGCTGGGCGGTGGCCGACGCCGGCCGGCAGGGCTGGAAGCTGGAGCGCTTCGGCGCGCTCGAAGCCGCCATCGCCCGCGGCGATTTTCCGGGTGTCACCAGCGTGCTCGTCGCGCAGGACGGGCACCTGCTCTATGAGCGCTACTTCAACGGCGGCGGTCCCGACGTGCTCAACGACACCCGCTCGGCGACCAAGAGCGTGACCGCGCTGCTGGTCGGCGCGGCCATCGATCGCGGCCTGATTCCGGATGCGCGGGCGCGCGTGCATGACTACTTCCGCGACCAGGCGCCCTGGCAGCACGATGGCCCGCGCAAGCAGGCGATCACCGTGGAAGACCTGCTGACGATGAGTTCGGCCTGGGACTGCGACGACGAAAACCTGTTTTCCTCCGGCAACGAGGAACGCATGTACGTCAGCGAGAACTGGACCCGATTCGCCCTGGACCTGCCGCTGCGCGGCTACGCGCCGTGGGTGAAGCGGCCTGAGGACAGTCCGCACGGGCGCACGTTCTCCTACTGCACGGCCGGCAGTTTCCTGCTCGGCGCGGTGCTGGAGCGCGCCACCGGAAAGCCGCTGGCCGCGTTCGCCGCGGAAGCCCTCGAGCGTCCGCTGGGCATCAGCCAGGTGCAATGGAACCGTTCCAGCGAGGGCGTGGGCATGGGCGGCGGCGGCACCCGCTACCGTAGCCGCGATCTGGCCAAGCTCGGCCAACTGGTGGCCGCCGGCGGTGTCTGGAACGGCAAGCGGGTCATCTCCGCCGACTGGATCCGGCAGGCCCTGACCGTGCATGCGCAGGCCCGCGAGGACGCCGACTACGGCTACCAGTTCTGGCGCTTCCGCTTCACCCGCGACGGGCGGGAACAGCCGGCCTGGACGATGTCGGGCAATGGCGGCAACTACGTGTTCATCGTTCCCGAGAAGAAACTGGTGGCGGTGATCACCCGCACCTCGTTCAACCAGCGCGACGTGCACCCGCAGTCGCAGCGGATGTTCGGCGACTACGTGCTTACGGCGATGCCGTGAGCCGGGCCAGCAACGCCGGCGGCACCTTGGCGCGTTCGGCGGCGTTGTGCCGGTGGATGGCATCGATGCCACGGGCAAAGGCGGGTTCGTTCGCCATCGGCTTGAACAGGGGCGATACCTGCAGGTAGTCGGCGTCGCTGTAACCCGCGTCTATCGCGCGTTGCAGCGCACGCAGCGCGGCGGCGCGGTCGCCACCGGCATCGCGCAGCAGCGCCACCTCCAGCCAGTCGGAGGGGTAACCAGCGCCGGCGTCCAGTTCCGCGGCCAGGGTTTCCGCCCGCGCACGCGCCCAGGCGGCATCGACGCGACCGGCGTCGATGCGCGCCAGCGTGGTCGGCAGGCTGGACTGCGGCCGCAGCGCCACCGCTTCCCGGTAGGCGCTGGTGGCGGTGGCGGCATCGCCTTGCAGGCGCGCGAGTTCGGCGGCCAGCAGATGCAGGTCGGCGTGCGCGGTGCCCCGCTTCTGCGCCACATCCAATGCCGCCTGCGCCTCGCTCAGGCGGCCATGCCGGAACAGGTAGCGCGGCCAGGCGAGGTTGGAGAACACATTGTCCGGGTACAGCTCGAAACTTTGCCGGTACCGCGTCTCGGCCGCCTGCGGATAGCCCAGCAGGTCCAGGTTGTTGGCGATCTGCAGTTGCAGGAAACGCACCCGCGCCGGATCTCCGCGCAGCGAGGTGTTGGCGATCAACGCGTCGGCCAGGCGTCCCTTGCGATCGTAAAGATACGCGGCCGACGCACGGCTGCCATCGGCGGCCGGATCCAGCGCGACGGCGCGCTCGTAACCGGTCAGCGCTTCGTCGATGCGGCCGCGGCAGTCATGCGAATAGCCGAGCGCGGCGTAGGCCGCCGCCTGGTCCGGATGCGCATGGATGACCCGTTCGGCCAGCTGCTGCGCGCGCGCGGCCCATTCGGGCGGGAAATTGAACAGGCACACCCGCGCGCCGTAGCTCCGGCTGAGGCCGACCAGCGCGCGGACATTGTCCGGCTGTTCCTGCAAGGCGCGCTCGTACAGTTCGATGGCGCGCTCGTTGTTGTCGCGCTGGCCGATGCCGGCGTAGTAGTCGGCGCGCTCGATCAGGCTGGCGGTACCCGATGCGCCGGAGGGGACGGAGGACGCCGTCGCATTGGTTTTTTTCTTCTCGGCGTCACCGGACGTCCAGGCGATCGCCAGGCCCACGGCAACCGCCGTCACGATCACTACCGCCACCGCCGCCCACGGCCACCGCCGGGACGCGGCGAACGATGCCTTCGGGACAGGCGCGACGTCATCGTCCAGCGGCTGCGGCCGCGCGCACAGTTGATAACCCTGTCCGCGCACCGAGCGCAGGTAGCGCGGCTGTCGTCCATCGTCGCCCAGTGCCTGCCGCAGCAGCTTCACCCGCTGGGTCACGGTTTCCTCGTTGACGACGGCCGGTGCCCAGACCCGCTCGATCAGCTCGTCGAAACCCACCACCCGATCGCCCTGGAGCACCAGGTAACGCAGCAGCTGGAAACTGAGTCCGGCAACATTGAGCACCTCGCCGGCGCGCTCGACGCGCTGGCGCTCCAGGTCGATCGCCAGATCCTCCAGGCGGAAGCGCGTGGGGTCGCCCACGGGATTACTCGCTGCGCCCGTAGATGTCCGAATAGCGGACGATGTCGTCCTCGCCCGGGTACCACAGGCGCGCGCCGGAACCGCTGGACAACACGGGTTGGAGTGCGGCCATGGGTCTCTCGCACGAAATGAGGACGGCAGTTTACCCTTTAGTCCGCAACCACCCCTGTCTGGACACCGCATGACCCCCGAGACGCACGACGACGTCCGTGCCACGCAACGCCTCGCCTGGACGAGGGCCGCCATGGACGCGCCCGGACTGGCGCTGGAACGGGCTTCTGTGGACGCCGGATTCCGCAGCTACTGGCGCACGCGGGGCGTGGAGCCCAGCCGGATCGTGATGGATTCGCCGCCGGGACTGGAGGATGTCCGTCCCTGGCTGCGGATCCGCGATCTGCTGGAGGCCGGTGGCGTGCGGGTGCCGCAGGTACTCGCGCGCGATGTGGAGTCGGGGTTCCTGCTGCTGGAGGATCTGGGTGGGCCGACGCTGGTCAAGACCATCGACGCCGACAGCGCCGACGAGTGGTTCGGCCTGGCCATCGGCGAACTGATCAAGCTGCAGGCGATCACGCCGCCAGCCGATGCCGGCGAGTTCGGCGAGGCGCTGCTGCAACGGGACGCCGGCCTGTTCGAGGAATGGTTCCTCGGCCGCCACCTGGGCATCACCCTCGACTGCGATGAAAGCGAGCGGCTGCAATTGGCGCAGCGCCGCCTGATGGACAACGCGCTCGGGCAGGCCCGCGTGCTGACCCATCGCGACTTCATGCCGCGCAACCTGATGCCTACCCGGCCGCTGCCAGCGGTGCTGGATTTCCAGGACTGCATCCGGGGGCCGGTGGCCTACGATCCGGTCAGCCTGTTCAAGGACGCCTTCCTCAGCTGGCCGCTGGAGCGCGTCGATGGCTGGCTGGCCCAGTACCACGCGCGTGCGCTGGAAGCAGGCATTCCGGTGCCGGGTGCCTTCGCTGTGTTCCTGCGCGACGCCGACTGGATGGGCATCCAGCGGCACCTGAAAATCCTCGGCATCTTCGCCCGCCTGCACTACCGCGACGGCAAGACCGGCTACCTGCACGACGCGCCACGCTTCATCGCCTTTCTGGACGAGGTGCTGCCCCGCCACCCGCAACTGGCGGAACTGGGCGATCTGCTGGAACGGCGCATCAAGCCCGCGATGCGGGCGAGGGACGCGGCATGAAGGCGCTCATCTTCGCCGCCGGACTGGGCGAGCGCATGCGCCCGCTGACCGATCACACGCCCAAGCCTTTGCTCGAAGCCGGCGGCAAGCCGCTGATCGTCTGGCACCTGGAAAAGCTCGCGGCGATGGGCATCAGCGACGTCGTGATCAACATCAGCTGGCTCGCCGAACAGTTTCCGCGCACGCTGGGCGACGGCGGACGCTGGGGACTGCGGCTGCACTGGTCGCACGAGGGGCCGACGCCGCTGGAAACCGGCGGCGGCATGCTGCATGCGCGGCCGCTGCTGGGCGAAGAGCCCTTCCTGCTGGTCAACGGCGACGTCTGGACCGATTACGACTTCGCCCGCCTGCCCGCCGAACCGGACGGACTGGCACACCTGGTCATGGTGGAAACACCCGCGCACAAGACCCGCGGCGACTTCACGCTGGAGGACGACGGCACGATCCGCGACGACGGCGCACGACGCCTGACCTATGCCGGCCTGGGTATCTACCGCCCCACCCTGCTCGACGACTGGAACGCGATTGTTGGCGATCAGATCGGCATGCCGCCGCGCTTCGCGCTCGTGCACCTGTTGCGCGCGCACATGCCCGAGGGCGCCATCCATGGCGAGTACTGGGGCGGGCGCTGGACCGACGTCGGCACGCCGGAGCGGCTGGCGCAACTGGATGCGTCCCTGCGCGCCTGAACGGCGTCGAAGGATTGTCCACAATCGGTGTGGATGAAAAACCGGCAAAGATGTGGATAAGTGACGGACCGCCCCACGGGGCGGGCGTGTCAAGCCGGTTGGCTATTTTTTCACCAGTGGAGGGAACGGCGGCGCACCGTCACGCCGACCACCGCGCGCGATGCTCAGCGCGGCTCCAGCACGCTGCGCAGGAACGGCACGGTGATCCGGCGCTGGGCCGCCAGCGACGCCCGATCCAACTGCTCGAACACCGTCACCAAGCGGCCCAGATCGCGATCGGTGCGGGTCAGCAGCCAATCGATGGCCGCATCCTCCAGCACCAGGCCGCGTCGCTGCGCGCGTTCCCGCAACACCTCGCGGCGCCCGTCGTCATCCAGCGGCACCAGCATCACCCGCGTGCACTGCGACAACCGCGAGCGCAGGTCCGGCAATACCAGCCCGATCTCGGCGGGCACGTCACGCGCGGTGTACAGCACACGGATGCCGGCGGGGCGCGCGCGGTTGTGGAAATCGAACAGCGCGACCTCGTCCTCGCGGTTGCCCGCGATCAGGTCCAGTCCGTCCAGCGCCACCACGTCATGGCCTTCCAGCGACTCCAGTGCCTCGCGCAGCCGGCCCGCGGCGGCGGCCATCGGCAGGAACGCGGCACGCGCGCCGTTCTGTTCAGCATGCGCGCACAGCGCGAGCGAGAGATGGGTCTTGCCGGTCCGCGGCGCGCCGCCCAGGTACAGCCAGTCGGTCGAGCTACCCTCGGCCAGCGCGCGCAGCTGCGCCAGCGCACCTTCCGGCGCGCCGACGAAACTCTCGAAACGCTGATCCGGCGGATAGCGCAATGCCAGCGGCAGCTGTGGCGTCAGCCCGCCGGGAGACGAGGAACGGCTCACTTCACTTGTCTTCCGTCTTCGGCTTGTCGCCGGCGTCCTCGTCCAGCACGTTCTTGTCGACGTAGGAGTCGAGCAGGATGGTCGGGTGGTCGCCCGCGTAAAGCTTGCTCTGCGTGTAGCGCTCATGCGCGTAGCGCAGCAGCACGTTGGCGACCGCCGCCACCGGCAGCGCCAGCAGCATGCCGAGGAAACCGAACAGCTGGCCGCCGGCCATGATCGCGAAGATCACCGCCACCGGATGCAGGCCGATGCGATCACCGACGATGCGCGGGGTCAGCACGTAGCCTTCCAGCATCTGGCCGATCACGAACACCACCAGCACCAGCGCCACCAGGCTCCAGTCGCCGCCGGTCTGGACCAGCGCGGCGATCACGCCCAGCACGATGCCGGTGGCGGTGCCCAGGTACGGGACGAAACTGATCAGGCCGGCGATGATGCCGATCAGCAGGCCCAGCTTCAGTCCCACCACCGACAGGCCCACCGCGTAGATCGCGCCCAGCGCCAGCATCACCAGGAATTGTCCGCGCAGGAACGCGCCCAGCACATCGTTGGATTCCAGCGCCAGCCGATCCACGGTGGCGACATGATCGCGCGGTATCAGCGCGGCCACGCGTTCGACCAGCTTGTCCCAGTCGCGCAGGAAGTAGAAGGTGAGGATCGGCAGCAGCACGATGTTGGCCACCCAGGCCATCATCGCGAAGCCCGAGCGCGACAGGTAGCCGAAGAACGTCGCCGCCACGCCGCCGGCCTGCTGCCAGTGGCCGCGCAGCCATTCCATGATCCGGTCCGGATCCAGCCAGGCCACCAGTTCCAGTCCGGTGTGCTGTTCGATCCACGGCAGCGCGCGCTGCACGAACCAGTCCCGATACTCCGGCAGCGATTCCACCAGCGTCACGATCTGCCGTTCCAGCATCGGCACCAGGATCAACAGCGCCAGCACCAGCAACAGCAACATCAGGGTGAACACCAGCACCACCGAGGTCGTGCGCGAGCGGCCGGTGCGTTCCAGCCGGTCCACCCAGGGATCGCCCAGCCACCCCAGCAGCGCCGCGCACACGAACGGCGTCAGCACCGGTGCCAGCAGGTAGATCACCCAGCCGACGATGGCGGCGATCAGCAGCCATTGCCAGCGCCTCGCCAGCGTGCCGACCGGAGTGGAAGAAAGATCCATGCGAATGAACGTCCTGTGGGTGCGGGTGGAGTTACTTCAGGCGGAACACCGGCGGTTCGCCTTCGCCGCCGACCAGCGGGCTGTCGTCGCCCAGCATGCGGCGGAAACCGGACAGGCCGGAAATCAGTTCCAGATCCAGTTCCAGGGCGTCGCCGCTGGCGCGCACCGGGGTGATCCGGCGCACCACCGCCATCTTCTGCAGTTGCCCCATCAGGCGCAGGTAATCGTCGGTGCTGCGGATGCCGGCGAACACCACCCGGTAGGTACCGGCCGGACCGGCGGTGCCCCGCTTGGCGTAGCGCTTGACCAACGCATCGGCGGTGCCGTCCGCGCCGCCGGCCATGGCCCGGCGCGCGTCGGTGTCACTGGTCGACCAGGTGGACAGGACCTTGCCGCCGTCGACGAACACCCAGTCGGCGGTCCAGCCGCCCTTGGCGCGGTAGAGCTTGCCGATCAACTGCATCGGCGGGCTGTAGCGGGACGAGGCGCGGGCCACGGCGGCGGTGTCCTGGCGCCAGATCGCGCCCACCAGCGCCTGCTCGGCGGCGTTGCCGGTGGGCAGGCCCAGGCTGTAGCCGCGATCCTGCGCGCGGCTGAGCAGCGGGCGCACCGCGTTGGCCTGCTGCAGGCCCACCAGGCGCGGGCCGCTGCCGTCGTTGATGGCCAGCCACACCACCGGCTTGGGCCGCGGCTGCGGCCACACCGGCAGGCCGAGCACGGCGGCCATGCCGTCCACGCCTTCGGGATCGAAGCGGACGATCAAAGTGGTTCGGAAGGTCGGCGCGCCGCTGGGCGAGGTGCCCTGGTCCTGCCGGTAGTCGTAGCTGTCGACCAGGTTGCGCGCATTGCGCAGTTCCTGGCCCACGCCGGGCCGGCCGGTCACCGCGCGGTCGCCGGACATCTTGGCCAGTACCTGGCCCAGCGCGCGCGCGAACGCGCCGTTGCGTTCGGCCTCGCCCTGCCCGTTCACCGGCACCTCGGCCTCGTAGGTGCCGCGCGCGGCGGCAACGTCCCCCTCGGTCCGCAGCCCGCTCTGGGCCTGGGCCGGGATGGCCGTCCACGAGGCGGCCACCAGCGTGGCCGCGGCGAATACGAAAGCTCTCATCCAGCGCATCGAGCGTCCCTGTGCTCCGCAAATCGAGGGAATTGTTGCCCGAATGGATGCCCGGCGCCAACGCCAGCCGTTCAGGGAACGTCCGAACCGGGCACGGATTCCTTTAAAATCACGCGCCTTGCCCTTCCGATGCATGCCCGTGACCCAGCCGACGCCTCCCGCCTCCACCCCGATGACCTACCGCGACGCGGGGGTCGACATCGACGCCGGCAACGAGGTAGTCGAACGCATCAAGCCGCTGGTCCGGCGCAGCTTCCGCCCCGAGGTGATGGGCGGCCTGGGCGGTTTCGGCGCGCTGTTCGACCTGTCCGGCAAGTACAAGGAGCCCGTGCTGGTGTCGGGCACCGACGGCGTGGGCACCAAGCTCAAGCTGGCCCAGCAGTTGAACCGCCACGACACCATCGGCATCGACCTGGTCGGCATGTGCGTCAACGACGTGCTGGTCCAGGGCGCGGAACCGCTGTTCTTCCTCGACTATTTCGCCACCGGCAAGCTGGACGTGGAGACCACGGTCGCGGTGGTCGGCGGCATCGCCAAGGGCTGCGAGTTGTCCGGCTGCGCGCTGATCGGCGGCGAGACCGCCGAGATGCCCGACATGTACCCGCCGGGCGAATACGACCTGGCCGGCTTCACCGTCGGCGCGGTGGAGAAGTCGAAGCTGCTTGATGGCGCCAGGGTGCGCGCCGGCGATCTGCTCATCGGCATCGCCTCCAGCGGCCCGCATTCCAACGGTTATTCGCTGATCCGGCGCATCTACGATCGCGCCGGCCGTCCGGGCGATCTGGATCTGGGCGGCGTGAAGCTGGTCGACGCGCTGATGGCCCCGACCCGCCTGTACGTCAAGCCGGTGCTGGAACTGCTGAAGACACACGACATGCACGCGATGGCGCACATCACCGGTGGTGGCCTGACCGAGAACATCATCCGCGTCATTCCCGACGGCCTGGGCCTGCGCATCGACGCCACCGCCTGGACCCTGCCGCCGGTGTTCGACTGGCTGCAGCGCGAAGGTGCGGTGGAAAACAACGAAATGTGGCGTACCTTCAACTGCGGTATCGGCTTCGTGCTGGTGGTCGCGCCCGGCGATGCCGCCGCGGTGGAAGCCGACCTGGCCCGCCTGCAGTTGCCGAACTGGCGCATTGGTGAAGTGACCACCGCCGGCGGCCCCGAGCGCGTGTCCATCGGCTGATTCCGATGCAGCCCGGCAAGCGGATCGCCTTCGCCACGGCGCTGGCGATCTTCGCCCTCAGCTGGATCGCGCCGCGCTGGCCGTTCGAGCAGGCGCTGCACAGCAGCCTGACCGTGGTCGGGCTGGTCTGGCTGTGGCTCCATGACCGCCGCTGGCCGATGCGCACCTCGCACTTCGCGCTGATCTGCTTCTTCATCGCCCTGCATTGCATCGGCGCACGCTGGCTGTATTCCAACGTGCCCTACGATTCGTGGGCGCACGCGCTGACCGGGCATACGCTGAGCGAACTGTTCGGCTGGCGACGCAATCATTTCGATCGCCTCATCCACCTGCTCTACGGCATCTGCTTCACCCCGGCGGTGTGGCACTGGCTGCGCCAGCGCTGGCCGCTGGCGGCCGGCCAGGGCTTCGTCATCGCGGTGATGCTGATCATGTGCACCAGCCTGCTGTACGAATGGCTGGAATGGGCGATCGCGCTGGGACTCTCGCCGGAAGCCGCCGAGTCCTACAACGGCCAGCAGGGAGATGTCTGGGATGCCCACGCCGACATGCTGCTTGCCACCCTCGGCGCGTTGGCGACGTGGCCACTGATGCGGCGCGAACGCCGGGAACCGGTCCATCCATGAGCAAGAACCGCATCGCCATCCTGGTCTCCGGCCGTGGCAGCAACCTGCAGGCGCTGCTGGACGCCATCGATGCCGGCCGGCTCGACGCCCGCATCGTGGGCGTGTTCTCCGACAGGCCCAGAGCGGCGGCGCTGGAACGCGTGCCGGAACCGCTGCGCTGGAGCGCGGACGCGCGCCGGTTTCCGGATCGCGCCGGCTTCGACGCGACGCTGGCCGATGCGGTGGAGGCGGTGCGGCCCGACTGGGTGATCTGCGCCGGCTACATGCGCATCCTCGGCGAAGCGTTCATCAGCCGCTTCCGCGGCCGCCTGCTCAACATCCATCCGTCGTTGCTGCCGAAGTACCGTGGCCTGCACACCCACGCGCGCGCCCTGGAAGCCGGCGATCGCGAGCATGGCGCGAGCGTGCACTGGGTGGTGCCGGAACTGGACGCCGGGGCGGTGATCGCCCAGGCGGTCATTCCCGTGCTGCCGGGCGACAAGCCCGAGGACCTGGCCGCCCGCCTGCTGCCAAGGGAACACGCGCTGCTGGCGGCGGTGGCCGCGCTGGCGGTTTCCGGCCGTCTCACTGAACAGGGAGACGAAGCGTGGCTGGATGGTCAGCCCTTATTAAAACCCCTGTCCCTAGATTCTGCCGGTCAACTGACCCTCCCCTTCGCGACATGACGCCGCTTCCGACCCGCGCAATGCTGCTGGCCACCCTGCTGCTGATCAGCGCCCCCACGTGGGCGCTGGAGCCGTTCGTGGCCACCTACGACGCCTATCGCGCCGGCAAGCTGGCCGGCAGCGCGACCATGAAGGTGGCGCAGGTGGCCGGTGACAACCGCTGGCAGGTCGATCTGGGCGTGCGCGGTACCCGCGGCCTGGCCCGGCTGTCGGGACTGGACATCCAGCAGAGCACCCTGTTCGACACGGTCGGCACGGACTTCCGCCCGCTCAGCCAGGCCACGACCCAGAGCGCGCTTTTCACCGGCAAGAAAGTGGTCGGTGTCTATGATTGGAGCGCGCGATCGGCCCAATGGCAGGGTGATCTGAAGAAGAACCGCCGCGCGCCCGTGCCGCTGCAGCCCGGCGACATGAGCGCGTTGCTGGTCAACCTGGCGGTCATCCGCGATGCCGAACCCGGCCGCCAGTTGAACTACCGGGTGGTCGATTTCGGCAAGACCCGCGATTATCGGTACGCGGTCGCGCCGCAGACGGAAATCGTCGCGGTGGACGATCTCAGCTACGACGCCATGCGGGTGGAGCGCACCAATGGCGGCAACGACGAAACCATTTTCTGGGTGGCCCAGGGCGTTCCGACGCCGATTCGCATCCTCCAGCGCGAGGATGGCGAGGACAAACTGGATCTGCGCCTGGTCGAGTACCAAGGAGTACCGTAAGCCATGAAAAAAATGTCTCCCCTCCTCCGTTTCCGCATGCCGGCGCTGGCCTTGGTGCTGGCCGTGGCCACCGCACCGGCGTGGGCCGTGGATGCCTTCACCGCGCAGTACCAGGCGAGCGCGCTGGGCATGCTCGGCGAAGGCCAGATGAGCGTTGCCGCGCAGGGCAACAACCGCTGGCAGTACAGCCTGAGCATCCGCAACCAATTGGTCGACCTGAGCCAGAAGACCGTGTTCGACGAACAGAACGGCCGCCTGCGCCCGCTGTCCAGCAGCGACAGTTCGCGCATCCTGGTCAAGAAGAAGTCCGTCGACACGGTCTACGACTGGAGCAAGTCGCAGGCCACCTGGACCGGCGACATCAAGCCGGACCGCGCCGGACCGCTCAAGCTGCAGCCGGGCGACATGGACGCGCTGCTGGTCAACCTGGCGATCGTGCGCGACGTCGCCGCCGGCAAGCCGCTGCGCTACCGCATGGTCGAAAACGGCCGCGCCAAGCCGATGAGCTACCAGATCGCCGGCAAGGAGCAGATCACCGTGGCGGGCAAGTCCCAGGAGGCGACCAAGCTAGTGCGCACCGACGGCAACAAGCAGATGATCGTCTGGGTGGTGCCCGACATGCCCGTGCCGGCACGCATCCTGCAGCGCGAGAACGGCCAGGACTCCATCGACCTGACCATCAAGTCCTGGCGCTGAGCCTGACTTCAAAGCAGAAAAAAAGCCCGGCATTGCCGGGCTTTTTTCTTGCGTTTTCTCCGCCGTCATTTCTTGGCGCTGGCTTCGGCCTCGTCGGCAACGGTGGTCCGGCAGTCCACCCGGATCGACTGGCCGTTGCTGCGCCAGGCATAGGAACGGCATTCACGCCGGCCTTCGGTCTGCTTCTCCACCACCACCGCGTAGAAGGCCTGCATGATTTCCTGTTCGGTGACGGTGCCGTCGCCGTTCCAGTCCATGTCCTTGTTGGAAATGCCGCTGGTGCCGGCGGCACCGGTGAAGTGCAGATAGGCCAGGATCGCCAGCAGCAAGGCGAAAAACGCCAGCAGGGCCTTGCGCCGGGGCGAGAAACGGGAGCGCTTGGTCGTCGACATCGTGGTGTGCTCAGGAAATCCGGCGGATCTTGGCGCCCAGCGCGCCCAGCTTTTCTTCGATGTTCTCGTAGCCGCGATCCAGGTGGTAGATGCGGTCGATCACGGTGTCGCCCTCGGCGACCAGGCCGGCGAGGATCAGCGAGGCCGAGGCACGCAGGTCCGTGGCCATGACCGGCGCGCCACTCAACTTCTCCACGCCACGCACGATCGCCGTATGCCCTTCCACGCGGATGTCCGCACCCAGGCGCAGCAACTCGTTCACGTGCATGAAGCGGTTCTCGAAGATGGTCTCGTTGATCACGCCCACGCCTTCGGCCACGCAATTCAGCGCCATCAGCTGCGCCTGCATGTCGGTCGGGAACGCCGGATACGGCGCGGTGGTCAGGCTGACCGCGCGCGGCCGCCTGCCCTGCATGTCCAGGCTGATGCTGTCTTCGGTCGTCTCGATGGATGCGCCGGCCTCGCTCAGCTTGTCCAGCACCGCGTCGAGGGTATCGCCACGGGCGCGGCGGGCGATGATGCGACCGCCGGTCATCGCCGCGGCCACCAGGAACGTGCCGGTCTCGATGCGGTCCGGCAGCACCGCGTGGCGACCGCCGTTGAGACGCTCGACACCACGGATGACGATGCGCGGCGTGCCGGCGCCCTCGATGTCCGCGCCCAGCGCGATCAGGCAGTTGGCCAGATCGGTGATTTCGGGTTCCATCGCGGCGTTCTCGAGCACCGTGGTGCCGTCGGCCAGCGTGGCGGCCATCAGCACGTTCTCGGTGCCGGTGACGGTGACCATGTCGAACACGTAGCGACCGCCCTTCAGGCGCTTGGCCTTGGCCTTCACGTAGCCGTTCTCGACCACGATATCGGCGCCCAGCGCCTGCAGTCCCTTGATGTGCTGGTCGACCGGACGCGAACCGATCGCGCAGCCACCCGGCAGCGAGACTTCCGCCGCGCCGTACTTGGCCAGCAGCGGGCCCAGCACCAGGATCGAGGCGCGCATGGTCTTGACCAGTTCGTACGGCGCCACGTGCTGGTTGACGCTGCGTGGATCGACGGTGATGCCGCTGCCGCGCGACAGGGTGCCTTCGTCGATGCTGATGCCCGCGCCTAGCTCACCGAGCAGCTTGATGGTGGTGACCACGTCGTGCAGGTGCGGCACGTTGGTGATTTCCACCGGCGCGTCGGCGAGCAAGGTGGCGCAAAGAATCGGCAATACCGCGTTCTTGGCGCCGGAGATGGTGACTTCACCCTGGAGCGGGATACCGCCGGTCACTACGATTTTCTGCATGGATCACTCGAATGGGATGAGGGTGACGGGGAGATGCGATTGAAGAGAGGAGCGCCCGGCTCATTCGCCGGGACGGGTCCGGTGCTGCTCGGCGTCGTCGTGGATGTCGTACCACTCCGCCTTGGAACCGACAAAGATGTGCATCGACGGCCCGGCCGACAAGGGGGTATCCAGCGTTCCCACCCGCAGCCGCAGCATTTCCGGCATGGCGTCGCGACGACTGTACAACGGCGACGCGCAGCGCCGGCAGAACATCCGGTGGACGCCCGGCGAGGATTCGTAGCCGGCCAGCCATTCCGCGCCTTCCAGCAACTCGAAATCACCGGTGGCGATCGGCACCACCGCCTGGAACGCCGAACCGTTGGCCTTGCGGCAGCGCGAGCAGTGGCAGACCACCATCGCCCCCGGTTCGCCGCGCACCTGGTAGCGGATGCCTCCGCACAGGCAACTGCCGGAAAGCGCGGGTGCCGTTGGCGCGGTCATCCGGCTTATTTGCCGTCCGGGGTGACCGTCTTCAGGGCCAGCGCGTGGATGGCGCCTCCCATCAGATCGCCCAGGGTGGCGTAGACCATCCGGTGCCGGGCCAGCGGCAACTTGCCGCGGAAGGCTTCCGCCACCACCGTCGCCTCGAAGTGCACGCCGTCCTCGCCCTCGACCTGCGCCTGCGCGCCGGGGAGGCCGGATTCGATGAGTTTACGGATGGTTTCGGCGTCCAACGGGCATTTCCTAATAAAATGGCCGCCTATTCTACTCCCGGCACGACGCGCGCATGCCCCAGACGCTTCCCCACAACCCGGCCGTGCAGGACGCCCAACTGGCCGCCAGCGGGCGACGCGTGATCGACATCGAGGCACAGGCGCTGACCGCGCTGGCCAGCCGGCTCGATGGCAGTTTCTCCACGGCCTGCCAGGCGATCCTGGCCAGCCGCGGCCGGGTCGTGGCGACCGGCATGGGCAAGTCCGGGCATATCGCCCGCAAGATCGCCGCCACCCTCGCTTCCACCGGCACCCCGGCCTTCTACGTGCATCCCGGTGAGGCCGGACACGGCGATCTGGGCATGATCACCGACGCCGACGTGGTGCTGGCGATCTCCTATTCCGGCGAATCGGACGAACTGCTGATGTTGCTGCCGGTGCTCAAGCGCCAGGGCAACACCGTCATCGCCATGACCGGCCGGCCGGGTTCCACGCTCGCGCGCGAATCCAGCCTGCACCTGGACGTGAGCGTGCCGGCCGAAGCCTGCCCGCTCGACCTGGCCCCGACCAGCAGCACCACCGCGACCCTGGCGATGGGCGACGCGCTGGCGGTGGCCCTGCTGGAAGCCCGCGGCTTCACCGCCGACGACTTCGCCCGCTCCCACCCGGCCGGCAGCCTTGGCCGCCGTCTGCTGCTGCACATCACCGACGTCATGCACGCCGGCGCCGACGTGCCGCGGGTCGGCGAAGACGCCACCCTCAGCGAAGCCCTGATGGAAATGAGCCGCAAGCGCCTGGGCATGACCGCGGTGGTCGACGCCGACGGGCGCCTGGCCGGGCTGTTCACCGATGGCGACCTGCGCCGGACCCTGGACAATCCCGGACTGGACATCCGCCACGCGCGCATCGCCGAGCTGATGACCCGCCAGCCCAAGACCATCGGCGCCGACCAGTTGGCCGTGGAAGCGGCCCGGATGATGGAAACCCATAAAATCAGCGGCCTGATCGTGGTCGACGCTGAACAGCGGCCGGTCGGAGCCCTTAACATTCATGACCTGTTGCGCGCGCGCGTGGTCTAAGGTGCGCTGATATCCGGAAGGGGTTGCCGGGGATCGCCATTCCCTGTCCTTCCGCCCCTTTCCCGTCGCGCCGCGCCCGCTTGCCCTGATTCACGGCTCCCTGATTCCCCTCTTCCAGCACACGCCATGCCCCTGTCCCACCTCGCCGACGTCGACGATGCCCTGATTGCCCGCGCCCGCCAGGTGCGGCTGGCCTGCTTCGACGTCGACGGCACGCTGACCGACGGGCGCCTGGTCTACGACGACGAGGGCCGTGAATCCAAGGCGTTCCACATCCACGATGGCCAGGGCCTGGTGCTGTTGCGCCGGGCCGGCATCGAAGTGGCCCTGATCACCGCCCGCCAAAGTCCCGCCGCCGAACGCCGCGCGCGCGAACTGGGCGTACGCATCCACGCCGGGGTCAAGGACAAGCTGGCCCAGGTCGACGCCCTGTGCGCCGAACTGGGGCTGGAACGCGCCCAGGTGGCCTTCATGGGCGACGATCTGCCGGACCTGCCGCCACTGCGTGCGGTCGGACTGGCCATCGCCCCGGCCGACGCCCACGCCTGGACCGCCCGCCACGCCCACTGGCGCACCCGCGCCCGCGCCGGCCGTGGCGCCGCCCGCGAGGCCTGCGACCTGTTGCTGGGCGCGCAGGGTCAGGCCGCTGGCCTGTGGGAAGACATCGCATGAACTGGCGCCTGAGTCTTGGCCTGGTCCTGCTGGTGGCCGCCATCTTCAGCGGCTGGTCGGCCTGGAAGCAGCGCGCGCGCCCGGAAGCCGCCGCCGGCGGGCCGGACCGATCCGACTACGTGATGCACGATTTCGAGATCGTCGCCCTCGACAAGCAGGGCAAGGAAGCGGTCACCCTGCGGGCGCCGGAAATGCACCGCAATCCGGCCGACCAGAGCCTGTCGATCACCACGCCGCTGTTCCTGCTGCCCGACAATGCCGGCAAGTACTGGCAGATGCGCTCCAAGACCGGCTGGATGAGCCCGGACCACTCCCAGTTGCGGCTGCTCACCGACGTCCAGGGCACCAGCCCGTCCGATGCGCCGCCGCCGACGGCCTTCCGCACCGAGCGGCTGGACATCTTCCCGGACAAGAACCTGGCGACCACCGAGCTTCCGGTCACCATCACCCGGCCCGGTTCTATACTCAGCGGGGTAGGCTTCGAAACCCACCTCAAGAACAAAACCTACGAATTCAAATCCCAGGTCAAAAGTGTCTATGCACCCAAGTCTGCGCGCTAGCGCCCTGCTGCTTCCGCTCCTGCTGGCCTGCGCCGCGGCCTGGGCCAAGTCGTCCGATCGCAACCAGGAAATGGTCATCGATGCCGGCCACCAGAACGGCTCTTACGAAGGCAACAGCAAGATCATGCTGAGCAAGGGCGTGACCGTCACCCAGGGTTCGCTGGACATCCGCTCCAGCACCGGCGAGATCTACATGAACGACGGCGAGATCTCGCGCGCCGTGTTCACCGGCAAGCAGGTCAAGCTGAAACAGCAGATGGACGATGGCTCCTGGATGGACGCCACCGCCGATCGCGTCGAATACGACATGACGTCCGAGACCATCACCTTCATCGGCAACTACACGGTGAAGTCGCCGCGCGGCTCCAACAGCGGCCAGAAGATGGTCTACAACACCAAGACCGGCAACATGGAAAGCGGCGGCGACGGCACCCGCGTGCGCACCGTGATCAAGCCGAAGTCGGCGCAGCCGCAGGGCACCAAGTGATGCTGACCGCAAATGGGCTGCGCAAGACCTACCGCCAGCGCAAGGTCGTCAGCGACTTCGGACTGAGCCTGGAAGCCGGCGAAGTGGTCGGCCTGCTGGGCCCCAACGGCGCCGGCAAGACCACCTGCTTCTACATGATCGTCGGCCTGGTCGCCGCCGACGCGGGCAAGATCGAACTGGACGGACAGGACATCACCGCCGAGCCGATGTACCGGCGCGCCAAGCTCGGCGTGGGCTACCTGCCGCAGGAACCCTCGGTGTTCCGCAAGCTGACCGTGGCCGACAACATCCGCCTGGTGCTGGAACTGCGCGAGGACCTGGACGAGGCCGGCATCGAGAAGGAACTGGCCTCGCTGCTGGACGAACTGCAGATCGGCCACGTCTCCGAGCAACTGGGTGCCAGTCTGTCCGGCGGCGAACGTCGGCGCTGCGAAATCGCCCGGGCGCTGGCCGCCCGGCCGCGCCTGATGCTGCTGGACGAGCCGTTCGCCGGCGTGGACCCCATCTCGGTCGGCGAGATCCAGCGCATCGTCAAGCACCTCAAGAACCGCGGCATCGGCGTGCTGATCACCGACCACAACGTGCGCGAGACCTTGGGAATCTGCGACCGGGCGTATATCCTCAACGAAGGCAGCGTGCTGGCGCAGGGGGCACCGGACGCGTTGCTGGCCAATCCGGACGTGCGGCGCGTGTACCTGGGGGAAACTTTCCGTCTCTGAGGGCGATGCCGCACCATCCGGACCGCAGGCCATGCCGTCGCCTTCGGACATCGGATGAAACCACGCCTCCAGACATCGCTAGGACAGCAACTGGTCATGACGCCGCAGCTGCGTCAGGCCATCCGCTTGCTGCAGATGTCGACCGCGGAGCTGGAGGTGGAAATCACCCAGGCCGTGGAATCCAATCCCCTGCTGGACTGGGCCGACGACGCCCCCGCCACCGGCGAAGACGGTCCACCGGCCGAGGCCGAGCGCGGCAGCCAGGAAGAATCCCGCCACGACGAGGACGGAGCCTCCGGCGATGACGACTGGGCGCCGGACGAAGGGCCCTGGGCCTCTTCCGGCGGCGGCTCCTTCGACGATGACGACCCTGGCAGCGCCGCCGAGCGGATCGCCGAAGCCGACACCCTGCGTGACCACCTGCTCTGGCAGCTCCACCTGTCGCACCTGTCGCCGCGGGACCGCCGCATCGGCAGCGCGCTGATCGACGCCCTGGAGGAGGACGGCTACCTGCGCGAACCGCTCTCCGGCATCGCCGAAACCCTGCAGCCGGATCTGGAAGCCAGCGAGGACGAGATCAGCGTGGTGCTGCACCAGTTGCAGCGCTTCGATCCGGTCGGCGTTGGCGCCCGCAACCTGGGCGAATGCCTGCGCTTGCAATTGCTGGTGCTCAGCGACGACACGCCCGGCAAGGCGCTGG
>NZ_JBQENC010000001.1:446652-476271 GCF_052044485.1 Pseudoxanthomonas sp. 22568 | reverse complement strand
TCATCGAAGACAGCGCGATGGCCGCATCCCCGTCGGTGGGAGCGCCGTCCCCGGCGCGAGCTTCTCGCGCAAACGGTACCCACCCCGCCAAGAGCTCGCGGCCGGAGGCCGCTCCTGCCCGGATGGGATCCACCTCATCGCGTCAGACCCCTGCCGCGATCGTGGAAGCGGCGCTCGCCACCGAAGGAGACGATTGGCAGGAGTTCTGATCCACGGAGCGGAGCTTGCTCCGCTCCACGATGTCCCCATCGGCTCAACATCCCGACAGCCGAGCAAGCTCGGCTCTACGCCTCCCCCTTGACCAGCCATGCGGCTGTTGAAAGCGAAGAAGGGGCTTGAGGGGGATTTGCTCCACCGAACGCGAAACACCGCCCCATCCGCTCTCCCTTCAGCCGAGCAAGCTCGGCGCTACGACGAGTCCTCCATGTCCGCCCCGCTCCGTTCCCGCGACACCGCCACGCACGATGACGAACTCCCGCGCGCGCATGGGCGCGAGTTCGAGTTCGGCGATCGCGATTTCCGCCGCGTCTGCGATCTGATCCGCCAGCGCGCGGGCATCGCGCTCGCCGACGGCAAGCGCGACATGGTCTACGGACGGCTCTCGCGGCGCCTGCGCGCGCTCGGCCTGCGCAGCTTCCGCGAATACCTGGATCAGCTGGAAAGCGACGGTGGCGACGAATGGCAGGCGTTCACCAACGCGCTGACCACCAATCTGACCTCGTTCTTCCGCGAGCCGCATCATTTCGATCGCCTGCGAGATGAACTGGAACGCCGCAGCGGCGCGGGCACGCTGCGGCTGTGGTCATGCGCGGCCTCGACCGGCGAGGAGCCCTACTCCATCGCCATCACCGCGTGCGAGGCCTTCGGCACGATGGCGCCGCCGGTGCGCATCCTCGCCACCGACGTGGACACCCAGGTGCTGGCGACCGGCGGGCGCGGCATCTATCCGCTGGAACGCATCGCCGGGCTGGACGACGGCCTGCGTCGCCGCTACTTCCAGCGCGGCACCGGCCCGAACGAAGGCCATTGCCGCATCCATCCGGCCCTGCGCCAACTGATCGAGTTCCGCCCGCTCAACCTGCTGGCGCCGCGCTACGACGTGGAAGGTCCGTACACCGCGATCTTCTGCCGCAACGTGATGATCTATTTCGACAAGCCGACCCAGCGCGGTATCCTGTCACGGCTGGTGCCGCACCTGGCCGACGACGGCATGCTCTATACCGGCCATTCCGAAAACTACCTGCACGCCGCCGACATCATCCAGCCGTGCGGACGCACCCTGTACCGCCGCGCCGGGGCACGCGGATGAGCGCCGCCGCCCTCGCCTTCGCCGACGGCAGCGTGCTGCGCTACCACGACGCCCGCTTCCAGACCCCGGCCGCCAAGCTGCTGCCCACCCAGTACCTGGTGGTCGATGACGACACCGCGCTGGTCACCGTGCTCGGCTCCTGCGTGGCCGCCTGCATCCGGGATCCGCTGCTCAAGCTGGGCGGCATGAACCACTTCCTGTTGCCCGACGGCCAGGCCAACGATGGCGCTCCTTCGCGCTACGGCAGCTTCGCCATGGAATTGCTGATCAACGACCTGCTCAAGCGCGGCGCGAGCCGCGCGCGCCTGGAGGCCAAGGTGTTCGGCGGCGCCAATGTGCTGAAGGGATTCACCAGCAATCCGGTCGGAACCCGCAACGCCGAGTTCGTCCGCCGCTACCTGGACATCGAACGCATCCCGGTGGTCGCCGAGGACCTGTGCGGCATCCATCCGCGCAAGGTATGGTTCTTCCCCGCCACCGGCCGGGTGGTGGTGCAGCGCCTGCCGCACGCCCACGACGCCGAAGTGGCCGCCGCCGAATCCGCCGCCCGCGCCCGCCTGTCGCGCACGCCGGTCAGCGGTGGCGTGGAGCTGTTCTGATGGGTGCGCCCTGCAAGGTCCTGATCGTCGACGACTCGGCCGTCGTACGGCAGATGCTCACCGAGATCCTGTCCAGCGACGCCGGCATCGAGGTGGTCGGCTCGGCCAGCGATCCGCTGATCGCGCGCGACAAGATCAAGCGCCTGAATCCGGACGTGATCACCCTGGACGTGGAAATGCCGCGCATGGACGGGCTGGCGTTCCTGGAAAACCTGATGCGGCTGCGTCCGCTGCCGGTGGTGATGATCTCCTCGCTGACCGAGCGCGGTGCCGACACCACCCTGCAGGCGCTGGCGCTGGGCGCGGTGGACTTCGTCTCCAAACCCAAGCTCGACGTGGTCCGCGGACTGGAGTCCTACGCCGACGAAATCATCGCCAAGGTCAAGGCCGCGGCGCGCGCCAAGGTGCGCCCGCTGGCGCGCCCGGCCAGCGTGCGCCAGAGCGCCGACGCGGTGTTGCCCGCCGCGCAGCCTGCGCGGGCGCTGCGTTTCCAGACCACCGATCGCCTGATCGCCATCGGCGCCTCCGCCGGCGGCACCGAGGCGTTGCGGGTGGTGCTGGAGCAGATGCCCGCCGATGCCCCGGCGATCGTCATGACCCAGCACATCCCGGCCGGCTTCAGCCGCGCCTTCGCCGAACGCCTGGATCGGCATTCGGCGATGGCCGTGCGCGAAGCCGGCGACGGCGAGGCGATCCTGCCCGGCCATGCCTACCTGCCGCCCGGCGGGCGCCACCTGCGGGTGATCCGTGACGGTGCGCGCTGGCGCTGCCGGATCGACGATGGTCCGCCGGTCAACCGGCACAAGCCGGCGGTGGACGTGCTGTTCCGTTCGGTGGCGCACGCCGCCGGCGACAACGCCATCGGCGTGATCCTCACCGGCATGGGCGACGACGGCGCGCGCGGCCTGCTGGAAATCGCCCAGGCCGGCGCCCCGACCTTCGTCCAGGACGAAGCCACCAGCGTGGTCTGGGGCATGCCCGGCGCGGCCGTGCGGCTGGGCGCGGCCAGCGAGACCGTACCGCTCGACGCCGTCGCCGAACGCCTGGTGCAACTGTCCGCGCAATCGCGCTGACCGCCCGTTTCCGCCGTTTTCCCGGCGGATCTCCACCCAGGTCACAGTTTTCCCCGCGCATCGCGCATTGCCGCGACGAACGCTAAAGAGCCATCCCCCATGGCCGATATCCATACCGTGATTCAGCAGAGAGCACCCATGTATTCGCGCATCCTGGTTCGTCTTGCCGCTCCCTTGATCCTGACGCTGGTGTTCCCGCTGTCGGTCGCCTTCGACTGGCCCGGTGCGGTCCAATGGGCCATCCTGACCACGATGACGCTGGCCTGGCTGCTGTTCGCCTTCCTGTCGGTCTGGGGCGCGCAGAAACCCAGCGCGGAGCACACCAGCATCCTGCGCGAGCAGGACAGCCTGCTGAACGAACTGCGCCGCTTCGTCGGCAATGAAATCGATGGCTCTCGCGCCGAGATCGACCGCGCGCGCGGCCTGATCCGCGACGCGGTCGGCGGCCTGGGCGAAAGCTTCGACGCGATGATGCGCAAGTCCCGCGAGCAGAGCCTGGCGGTGTCGCGCATCGTCGACCGCGCCGGCGACGGCGACCGCGCCGGGGTGGACGTGGCCCGCTTCGCCCAGCACGCCAGCCAGCGCATGGAGCAACTGGTGGAAGCGCTCGAGCAGGTCAGCGGCCAGAGCACCACCACCGTGCACCACATCGACGAGATGGCCCAGCACCTGGACGGCATCTTCTCGCTGCTGGAGGACGTCAAGTCGATCGCCGACCAGACCAACCTGCTGGCGCTCAACGCCGCCATCGAAGCCGCCCGCGCCGGCGAGGCCGGTCGCGGCTTCGCGGTGGTCGCCGACGAGGTGCGCAACCTGTCCGAACGCTCGACCGCGTTCAACGAGCAGATCCGCAAACTGGCCCACAGCTCCAAGGACGCCATCGCCAAGGTCCGCGAGACCGTCTCGCACATGGCCTCGCGCGATCTCGACCGGTCCCGCGAGGCCCGCGGTGAAGCGGCCAACATGCTGACCCAGGTCGCCGCCATCAACGCCTCGCTGGGCGACGGCATGCGCGAGATCTCCCAGTGCGGCCATGCCATCGACCTGAGCGTGGCCGAGGCGGTGCGCGCCCTGCAGTTCGAGGACATCGCCACCCAGTCGCTGGGCAGCGCGGTCACCCACCTGGACCGCCTGACCACCATCAACCAGGAAGCCCTGGCCCTGCAGGAACTGTTGCATCGCAGTGGCGGCGTCATGGACCAGGAGCTGCTCTCGGCCCTGCGCCATATCGGCAGCCGCCTGCGCGACCGCCGCAGCGAATGGGAACGCCCGCCGCACAAGCCGGTGGCGCAGCAGAACATGGGCGCGGGCACCGTCGAACTGTTCTGATTTTTGACGAATACGTTCCGACACATCCGTTTTCCGCGACGCCGGTACCGCCTCCGCGGTGCCGGCGTCGTCGTATCCGCCGCGCCGGTCCGGCGGGCAACTGGCATACTGGCGCGGTTGTCCACCTGACCGTTGCCAATGACGGCCCGCACACCCGCCGCCCCCGATACGCCATCCATCCCCGCGGACGCCCTGCGCGAGCTGTACGCGCGCCAGGAAGCCGAGCGCCGTGTCGTCGCCCGGGCCCTGCACAACGAAATCGGCCAGGCGCTGTCGGCGATCAAGATGTCCGCCCACCTGGCCGGCGACGAGGACGACGCCGTCCAGCGTCGCCAGGATCTGGCCGACATCGTGCGCATCGCCGACGACACCGTCGCCCGCCTGCGCGACCTCTACGCGGATCTGCGCCCTCCGCAGATCGACACCCTCGGATTGGCCGCCTCGCTGCGTGGCGAAGCCGAGCGCTGGCAGGCCCGCTGGGGCCTGGTGCCGCGACTGCGACTGGCCGATCCGGCGCCACGCGCGGACGCGGCGCTCGAACTGGCCGCGTTCCGCCTGGTGCAGGATCTGCTGCTGCCGCTGCCCACGCTCGCCTCGCTGGAACTGCGGCTGTCCGCCGCGCGCGCCGGTTTCGCCGTGCTGGAAGTCCACCACGACGGTCCCGCGCCGGATCCGCTGACCGCCGCCCTGCTGCAATCGCGTGCCACCGCCGCCGGCCTCGCGCTCCATCTGCCCGGCGAGGCACAGGCCGGAATGCGCCTGCGGGTGGAACTGCCCGCCATGATGGCGGACGCTTGAACATGTCCGCCTACCCCGTCGCGCCGCCATCGATCGCCCGCCTTGGCGCGCTGGATCCGGATCTTCAGGCCATGGTCGAGTCCGCCGTGCAGGGCGGCACGCCGCTGATGCTGCTGCACGTCGACATCGATCACTTCCGCTCCATCAACGAGAACATGGGCGCCGATGTCGGCGACCAGGCGCTGCTGCTGCTCGGCCAGCACCTGTCCACCCAGTTGGGCCCGGAGGCGCGGGTCTGGCGCCAGGGCAGCGACGAGTTCATCGTCGCCATGCCGCGGCTGCCCCAGGTGCCGTCGCCGGATGCGTTCGGCGCATTCGTGCGCGATCAGGTCGAACTGCCGATGGCGGTGCTGCCCTATACGCTGTTCCTCACCGCCACCGTCGGCATGGCGCTGTGCCCGGAAGACGCCACCACCGTCACCGGCCTGCTGCAATGCGCGGAGACCGCGGTCGGCCAGGCCAAGCACGAGGGCCTGAACCTGGTCCGCCGCTATGCCCGCGACGCCGCCATCAGCATCCGCAGCGACAGCATCATCGCGCGCCAGATCGTCAACGCGATCGACAACAACGAGTTCCGCCTGCACTACCAGCCGCAGATCAACGCCCACGACGGCCGCGTGGTCGGCATGGAAGCGCTGCTGCGCTGGCATTCGCCGGCACTGGGCGTGCTGGTCCCCGAGCGCTTCATGCACGTGGCCGAAAAGCTCGGAGTGATCGTGCAGATCGGCGACTGGGTGCTGCGCGAGGCGTTCCGGCAGGCACGGGTCTGGCGCGATTGGGGCTTCGACGACTTCGAGATCGCGATCAACGTCTCCACCCTGCAGCTGTTGCGCCCCAACTTCGTCATGGAAGTGCTGGAGGCGATGCAGGTCGCCGGCATCCCGGCGCAGATGGTGGTGCTGGAAGTACGCCAGAACGCGCTGGCCAAGGATACCCATCTGGTCCATCGCACCCTCGCCAGCCTGCACCGCGAAGGCGTGCGCCTGACCCTGGACGACTTCGGCATGGGCGATTCCAACCTGGATTCGCTAGTGCGCTTCGCGGTCGACAAGATCAAGATCGATCGCAGCTTCGTGAAGGGCGTTCCGGCCAGCAACCGCGAGGTCGCCATCACCTGCGCGATCATCGCGATGGGCCACCAGCTGGGCATGAAGGTGATCGCGCACGGCGTGGAAACCGACATCCAGCTGGGTTTCCTGCGCCGCAACCATTGCGACATGTTCCAGGGCCACCTGTTCGGCGAACCGATGTCGGCCGAGGATGCCGGCGCGGTGCTGCGCCGGCGCTACCTTCGCGCCGACGCCTTCGCCGCCACCAAGCCGGATCGCACCCTGCTGCTGCTCGATGACGAAGAGAACATCCTGCGTTCGCTGGTGCGCCTGTTCCGCCGCGACGGCTACCGCATCCTGGCCGCCTCCAGCGTCAACGACGCCTTCGAGCTGCTGGCCACCAACGACGTGCAGGTGATCCTGTCCGACCAGCGCATGTCCGACATGAGCGGCACCGAGTTCCTCGGCCGCGTGCGCGTGCTGTATCCGGACACCGTGCGCCTGGTGCTGTCCGGCTACACCGATCTGGCCACCGTCACCGAAGCGATCAACCGCGGCGAAATCTACCGCTTCCTGACCAAGCCCTGGAACGACGACGACCTGCGCGAGCACATCCGCCAGGCCTTCACCGCCTACGAGAACCAGCCGCACCACCGCGTGGTTGGCTGATTGCCTCGGTTCGGGGAGCAGCGGAGCAAGCTCCGCTCTACCGATGCGTAGTGCCGAGCTTGCTCGGCTGCTTTTGCTGCAAAGGGCCATGGATGCCCGCGAAAGCCCATGGATTCCAGCTTTTGCTGGAAATGACGAACCCAGGGAATCCACACTTGGTCATCCCAGCCAAAGCTGGGACCCATTTCCACGGACGTATCAGTGCAGCGGAGCAAGCTCCGCTCTACCGATGCGTGGAGCCGGGCCTGCTCGGCTGCCCTTGCCATTCGCCAAACCCCACGCGAACCTCAGCCCGCGTCCTTCACCGGCTGCCGCACCGGCAGGGTGATGCGGAAACGCGAACCTTCACCGGGCTTGCTGTCCACCTCGATGCGGCCGTTGTGCTTCTTCACGATGCCGTAGGAAATCGACAGGCCCAGGCCGGTGCCACTGCCGACCGGCTTGGTGGTGAAGAAGGGATCGAAGATGTTCTGCAGGATGCTCTCGGGCATGCCGCTGCCGGTATCCGCGATCTCGATCCACGCCTCTTCGCCGGCCAGCCCGGTGGTGACGCTGATGCGGCCCTTTTCCTCGATCGCGTGGCCGGCATTGAGCAGGATGTTCATGAACACCTGGTTGAGCTCGGACGGCAGGCACTGCACCAGCGGCAGCTTGCCGTAACGCTTTTCCAGGGTGACCTTGTACTTGAGCTCGTTCCAGATGATGTTGATGGTCGAGTCCAGGCCGTGGTGCAGATCGGCCAGCTTCCAGGAGTCGTCGCGCCCGGAGTAGGAGAAGTCCTTGAGGCTGCGCACGATCTGGGTCACCCGCTCGATGCCCTCGCGCGACTCCGACATCAGCTGCGGCAGGTCGCTGGTGATGAAGTCGATGTCGAAGCGCGAGCGCATGTCGTCGATTTCCGGCAGCAGCGCCTTCGGATCCGGCGCGCGCAGGGCGCGCTCGTAGATTTCGATCAGGGCGAACAGGCTGTGCAGGTATTCCTGCAGCGATCCCAGGTTGGAATGCACGTAGCCGATCGGATTGTTGATCTCGTGCGCCACGCCGGCGGCCAGCTGGCCGATGGAGGCCATCTTTTCCGACTGCACCAGTTGCTCCTGGGTACCGGCCAGGCGGATCAGGGTCTGCCGCAACTGGGCGTGCCGGCGCTGCAACTCCTGCTGGCGCGCGTGGCCTTCGCTGATGTCGTGGAACAGGATCAGCGCGTAGCCGTCGTCGCCGGGCGCGTGGTGATGGTAGATGCGCAGTTGCAGGATGCGGCCATCCTCCAGCGCCAGTTCGCCGTTCCAGCGTCCCGTCGCGCGGGCGGCGCGGCGCGCCTCGGCCGGCACCAGCTCCAGTACGGCCTGCAACGATTCCGGCTCCTCGCCCTCGGGCAGCAGTGCCAGCGCGGAGGCATTGGCATGCAGCGCGCGGTCATCGCCGCGGCACAGCAGCACGCCATCGTCCATCAGCTCGGTGAGCGCCTGGATGTCGACGAAGGACGGGATGTCCGCGGGAAGACGGGAAGCGGAGGAAACACTCACGACGGATGACCCCGCGAAAGGGAGTTGCGGCAAAAAGGGGCCGTCAGTATCGGCAAGCGTCGCGGCGGCGGCAAGCCGCGCGCACCGCGCCTCAGGCCACCGCGATCGGGCGGCTGCCGCGCAGGACTTCGGTCTGTCCGTTGGCGTCGTAGGCGCCGCTGCTTTCGCTGCGCCCAAGGTGACGCAGTGCCCAGTTCACTTCGCGGCGACGCCGCGCCAGCAGCGCGCCGTTGGACTGGTTGGCCTCCGACAGCTCGCGCAGCCGCTGCTCGAACGGCGCGGACGCGGCCGCGGGCATGCGGTTTTCCAGTTCGCGCAGCGAGGCCAGCTTCTCCCGGGTCGAGCACACCAGGGCTTCGACATCGTGTTCCAGGATCGCGCGGCGCTCCTCGGCTAGCGCCGAGGCCAGACGCTCGAACTGGGTCTCCAGTTCGGCGCTCATTGGCCGAGCTGGCGTTCCAGGCTCAGCATGCCGTCAGCGATCGCCTCGGCATTGATCCGGTACGTACCGGCCTGGAGCGCATCGCGGACCTGCTGGACCCGCGCGGTATCCACCGCGGAGGCCGAGGACAGCTCGCGCTGCAGTGCCTGCAGACCAGTGGCTTCGCCGGTCAGGCGCAGGCTGTCGCCACCCGCGCTGGCTTCCACCGGCCGGGAACGTTCGGCGCCGGACGCCGCCACCTTGCCACCGATCGGACCGGTGGTGCGGATGGCAGAAGGCGCGTTGCCTTCGATTTTCTGGCTCATGTCGGTCTACCTGTTGCGGGTTCAAACAGCATATCGGCCGTCAAAGGCAAAGCTTTAGTGACGGAATCCACATTTTTCTATCGGAAGCGCACCCGAGGCGTACTTCCCTGCCAGCTCGGTATCGGCCGCCCGTCCGGGGACTTTAGGGCCGATTCCATTTTTTTCCTCAACGGCTCACCCAGACGTCGCCGCCCGGGCCTACCACGCCCTGTACCACCCGGCGCGAGGACAGGTTTTCCACCGTCACCCGTTCGTTCTCGCCGGCGTCGGCCAGCGCCTTGCCGGCCACCCGTACCTCGACGCCACCGCGACGCGACACCAGCGCCACGTTGTCGCCGCGCCGGATCAATCGCGGCGCGACCAGATCGTTGGCTCCCAGCACCGAGCCGGCGGTCAACATCCGCCGCGCCACCTGGCCCACGGCCTGGGCCGGGTCGGTCAAGGCGCCGGCGGCGATACGGCCGCCGTCACGGGTTTCGGCGACAAACGCATCGGCGGTCACCACCTGCCCCGGTGCGATGCCGCGATTGAGCACCAGCACGGTCTGGCTGCGGCGTACCCGCACCGGCACGAACAGGCGCCAGCCCTGCGGGCAACCGACCTCGACCGAACCACTGTTCTGCACCCGCGCTTCCAGCGGCGCGGCGCAACGCGGCAGGCGCAGGTTCGGGTCCAGCGTCGCTTCCGCCTCGCCGGCCGACGCCATCGCGCCAATCGCGGCCTGGCGGATGCTGTCCACCGGCTGGAAGTCCGCGGCGGGCACGGCAAACGCCGCCAGCAGCGCGGGCAGCAGCACGAGTCGTCGCATGAGCGGGCTCCATCGTCGGTTCATCGGCGACAAGGAATGCAAGCGATGTGCCGAAACCGGCGGTCCTCGCGCCTGCCGCGGTGCGCGTCGGCGAAATCGACTGCGTGACCGCCGTCCCTCGAGGACGAGCCCTTCCCTGCCGCCGGACGCCCCCGCACCGCTCAAGCCGTGCGCAACCCGGCCGATATGCCTGCATGACCCAGGATCTGCTCAACCGCATCGACCAGCGCACCCGCCTGGCCGGCCACAACCGGCTCGCCCTGTTGCTGTTCCGCCTGGGCGGGCGTCAGCTTTTTGGCGTCAACGTGTTCAAGGTGCAGGAAGTCCTGCGCCGTCCGCCGCTGTTCCAGCTGCCTGGCCTGCCCGCCGAGTTCGCCGGCGCGGCCGACGTGCGCGGGCGTTCGATTCCGGTGCTGGACCTGGGCCTGAGCATCGGCCATCCCGAGCGCGATCCGGATCCGGCGCGCGCGCCCAACTACCTGGTGGTCACCGAGTTCAACCGATCGGTGCAGGGCTTCCTGGTCAGCGACGTCGAGCGCATCGTCAACATCGCGGTCGAGGACATCCACCCGCCGCCGGAACTCGGCGCGGAGGCCAGCTACCTGACCGCGGTCACCCGCTTCCAGGGCGAGCTGATCCAGGTGATCGACGTGGAAAGCGTGCTGGCCGACATCTCGCAGGCGCGCATGGACGCGCCGCTGGCGCCGGAAATGGCGCTGCCGGCCGACGCCCCGCCGTTGCAGGTGCTGGTGGTGGACGACTCGCGGGTGGCCCGTTCGCAGATCCGCAGCGTGCTGGACCAGTTGGGGGTGAGCGCCACCCTGCTTTCCGATGGCAAGCAGGCGCTCGACCACCTCGTGCAGATCCACGCCGCCGGCGAGGACCCGGCCGAGCGCTACGCCATGGTCATCTCCGACATCGAAATGCCGGCCATGGACGGCTACACCCTGACGACGGAAATCCGTCGCCACCCCGGCCTGGCCGGTCTGTACGTACTTCTGCACACCTCGCTCTCGGGCGTGTTCAACAACGCCATGGTCGAACGGGTCGGCGCCAACGCCTTCGTCGCCAAGTACAGCCCGCACGAACTGGCGGACTACGTGCTGAACCGGCTGAAGCAGGTGGTGGCGACGAAGCGGGCGGCCTGACGGGCGTCGGGATTCGGGATTCGTGACTGATAGCCCCCTTTGGAAAAGGGGGCGGGCGGCCCGCGCCAGCGGGGCGACGGGGGATTTGCGCGCGGTGCCGCGACTACCGACAAAAAGCAAATCCCCCTCGGTCCCCCTTTTTCAAAGGGGAAGGCAAAGCCCCCGGGTGCATCTCGTTTCCCCATGAAGTGTTGGTGGCGAAGCGGGCGGCCTGACAGCGGCCGGTTGGCCGCCGGGATTGGGGATTCGGGATTGATGCCCCCTTTGGAAAAGGGGGCGGGCGGCCGCGTCAGCGGACGACGGGGGATTTGCGCGCGGTGCCAGGAGCACCGGCGAAGAGCAAATCCCCCTCGGTCCCCCTTTTTCAAAGGGGGAGGCAAAGCCACAAGGTGCCCATCGTTCCCCCTCGAGAAGGAATGGCACCGGCACTTCGCGGGGGAAGCCTCCTCTCCCGGACTGGCACAAGCCTTGCACCCACCCGGGCAACGTTCCCAACGGGGCCCGCCAATGTCCAATCCCATCCGCGATTACCTGGGTGTCCATGCCGCCGCCCTGCCGCTGCGCGAGCAGCGCATGCAGTTGATCGCCAGCAACCTCAGCAATGCGGACACCCCCAACTACAAGGCCAAGGATCTCAACTTCCAGGCCGTGCTGGAGAACGCCGCCGCCCGCCAGGCCGCGCCGTTGCAGACCACCGACGGGCGCCATCTGAACGGACTGGAATTCGGCCCGCAGATCCACGAACGCCAGGGCGTGCAGCCCAGCCTGGACGGCAACACCGTCGACGCCGACACCGAGCGCGCCGCCTACGGCCGCGCCGCGCTGGAGTACCGCGCCTCGCTGAGTTTCATCGAATCCAAGGTGCGCACCATGCTCACCGCCATCACGGGGCAATAAGCCATGAGCAACCTGCCGATCTTCGACGTCGCCGGTTCGGCCCTGCAGGCGCAGTCGGTGCGCCTGAACACCATCGCCAGCAATCTCTCCAACGCCGATTCCATCGCCTCCTCGCCGGAGGCGGTGTACAAGCCGATCGAACCGATCTTCCAGGCCCGCCCGCTCAACGCCGACGGCTCGCTGACCTCGGTGCAGGTCAAGGAGATCACCCAGAGCGAAGCCCCGCCGATCAAGCGCTACGAGCCCGGCCACCCGATGGCCGACGCCGAAGGCTACGTCTATGCGCCGGACGTGGATCCGGTCGCGCAGATGGTCAACCTCATTTCCGCTTCGCGTGGCTACCAGGCCGGCGTCGAAGTCCTCAACACCGCCAAGGAACTGGCGCTGGCCACGCTGACCATGGGCCGCTGACGCGTCCCGCCTACCGGAGCAACCGCATGACCACCGCCGTGAATGGCGATCCCTTCGCCGCGATCAACAACAGCACCACCGGCACCGGATCGAACAAGAAGAAGGAAAGCCTGGGCCAGGCCGAATTCATGCGCCTGATGACCGAGCAGCTCAAGCACCAGGATCCGCTCAAGCCGCTGTCCAACAGCGAATTCATCGGCCAGCTCGCGCAGTTCTCCACCGTGCAGGGCATCAGCGAACTCAACACCACCGTCAACGGTTTCACCACCGCCCTGACCGGCGACCAGGTGCTCAAGGGCGCCTCGCTGGTCGGCCACGACGTGCTGGTGCCGTCGGAAAAGATCGCGCTCGGCGCGCAGGGCAGCGCCACCGGCCTGGTCATGTCGCCCGCCACCGGCACGCTCAAGGTGGAAATCACCGACGCCAGCGGCGTGGTCGTGGACACCATCGAACTCGACGCCGCCAAGGGCGAGACCGCGTTCGCCTGGGACGGCGTGAAGGCCAACGGCGAACGCGCGCCGGAAGGCGTGTATGCGATCAAGGCCACCCACACCGACGACACCGGCAAGGCCACCAAACTCAACACCTACGTCGATTCCACCGTGGAAAGCGTGACCATCGGTTCCGACGGCCTGTATCTCAACCTGCCCGGCCTGGGCACCGCTCCGCTCGACTACGTGCTGCGCATCGGCAAGTCGGCTTCCTGATCCCTGACATCCACGGGCCATTCCGACCCGGCATCCGCTAAGGAGTTTTCCATGGCTTTCAACAGTTCGCTCTCCGGCATGAAGGCGGCCAACGCCGACCTCAACGTCACCTCGCACAACATCGCCAATGTCGGCACCACCGGATTCAAGGAATCGCGTGCCGAGTTCGCCGAAGTGTTTTCCACCACCGGCTATGGCCTGCTGCGCAACGGCATCGGCGCCGGCGTGCGTCTGACCAACGTGGCCCAGCAGTTCTCGCAGGGCGACATCAACCAGACCGGCCGCTACCTGGATCTGGCGGTGGACCGCGAAGGCTTCTTCACGGTCAGCAACAACGGCACCAACGTCTACACCCGCGCGGGCAACTTCCAGCGCGATCCCAATGGTTTCGTCACCACCCCGGACGGCTTCCGCCTGCAGGTGTTCCCGCCTCGCGCCGACGGCAGCGGTTTCGATACCGGCCGCCTGGTCGACCTGCAACTGCTGACCAGCGACAGCCCGCCGGCGCCGACCACCCTGGTCAACCTGGGCGTCACTCTGCCCGGCAACGCCGCGCAGCCGACCATCACGCCGTTCACGCCCAACGACGGCAACAGCTACAACGAGACCACCTCGGTCACCGTGTACGACTCGCTCGGCGTGGCCCACCAGCAGTCGGTCTATTACGTGAAGACCGCCAATCCGAACGAATGGCAAGCCCACGTCTACGTCGACGGCACCTCGATGGGTCCGGCCACCACCGTGCAGTTCGACAACAACGGCGCGCTGACCCTGCCGGCCAACGGCCGCATCGCCCTGGCGCCATTCACCCCGACCACCGGAGCCGGCGTGCTCAACATGACCCTGGACATCACCGGCACCAACCAGTACGGCGAAGCCTTCGCCAAGAAGGATCAGCGGCAGGATGGCTACGCCAGCGGCAAGCTCAACGAATTCACCGTGTCGCCGGAAGGCGTGGTGTTCGCGCGCTACTCCAACGGCGTGGACCGCGCCATCGGCCAGGTCGCGCTGACCAACTTCACCAACCCGCAGGGCCTGGTCTCGCAGGGCAACAACACCTGGACCCACAGCTACGCCTCGGGTGAACCGCGCACCGGCGCGCCGGGCACGTCCGACTTCGGCCAGGTCGCCTCCGGCGCGCTGGAAGCCTCGACCGTCGACCTGACCGAACAACTGGTCAACATGATCGTCGCCCAGCGCAACTTCCAGGCCAACTCGCAGATGCTGTCCACCCAGGATCAGATCACGCAGACCGTCATCAACATCCGTTGATGACGGCACTTGGGCGTGCCGAAATAGCCAGAACCAAAGCCCCCTTGATCAGCCATTCGGCTGTTGAAAAGCGCTTGCTCTTCGCGCAAACAGCAAATCCCCCTCAATCCCCCTTCTCCGAAGGGGGAAGCAAAGTAAAAAGCGCTTCTCCGCTTCTCCGCTTCTCCGCTTCTCCGCTTCTCCGCTTCTCCGCTTCTCCGCTTCTCCGCTTTTCCGCTTTTCCGCTTTTCCGCTTTTCCGCTTTTCCGATTCTCAATTCCCGATTCCCCATTCCCGGCAAAGCCCATGGACAAAGCCCTCTACGTCGCCATGACCGGTGCCCGCGCCTCGCTGCAGGCCCAGGGCGCGGTGTCGCACAACCTCGCCAACGTCGACACCAAGGGATTCAAGGCCGCCCTGGCCGCGACCGAGGCGTTCAAGATTCCCGGCCAGGGATTTCCCTCACGCGTGGACGCGGTGCTGACGGATCCGGGTTTCGATTCGCGCACCGGCACCCAGATGGTCACCGGCCGTTCGCTGGACGTCTCGCTGCAACCGGGCCGCTGGCTGGCCGTGCAGGCGCCGGACGGCGGCACCGCCTATACCCGCAACGGCGAACTCAGCGTCACCCCCAACGGCCAGCTGGTCACCAACGGGGGCCGCGCCGTGCTCGATGAGAACGGCAATCCGATCGCCATCCCGCCGGCGCAGTCCTTCGATCTCGGCGCCGACGGCACCATTTCCATCGTGCCGCAGGGCGAAGGCCCGCAGACCATGGCGATGGTCGCCCGCATGCGCATCGTCGACGTGCCGGCCTCGCAACTGGCGCGCGGCGCCGACGGCCTGATGCGTCCGGCCGACCCCACCCAGCCGCCCCCGCCGATGGCGCAGGGCAACAGCCTGACCACCGGCGTGCTCGAAGGCAGCAACGTCGACGCCGCCGGCGCCCTGGTGCAGATGATCCAGCTCCAGCGCCAGTTCGAAATGCAGGTCAAGGTCATCCGCACCGGCGACGACATGGCGCAATCGTCGAATCAGTTGCTGCGGCTGGGGGGCTGAAGGCCGTGAATCGGGAATGGGGAATCGGGAATCGTAGAAGCGCGTTTGTGGCTTCCGTCCCAGTTTCCATTCGCGTCGGGATTTCGACCGTTTCATTGGCACGGCACTTGCCTGTTCCTTCATGCGAAGAAGGATCCGATGCCCACATCGACTCCCGATTCCCCATTCCCGATTCCCAACCAAGGACCACGCCATGAACCAGGCACTCTGGGTCGCCAAGACCGGGCTCGATGCGCAGCAGACGCGCATGTCCGTGGTCTCCAACAACCTGGCCAACACCAACACCACCGGCTTCAAGCGCGACCGCGCCAGCTTCGAGGATCTGCTGTACCAGCAGCTGCGCCAGCCCGGCGGTTCGACCTCGCAGCAGACCCAGTTGCCGTCCGGCGTGCAGCTGGGCACCGGCGTGCGCGTGGTCGCCACCTCCAAGGATTTCCAGCAGGGCAATCCGCAGCAGACCGGGCGCTCGCTGGACGTGATGGTCAACGGCCGCGGTTTCTTCGAGGTGATGCTGCCCGATGGCACGCCCGCCTACACCCGTGATGGCTCGTTCCAGATCAACGCCCAGGGCGAACTGGTCACCAACAGCGGCTATGCCGTACAGCCCGGCATCCAGGTGCCGGAGGGCGCGCAGTCGATGACCATCGGCAACGACGGCACGGTCAGCGTGACCATGGCCGGCGAGGCGCAGGCGGTGGAAATCGGATCGCTCACCCTCACCGACTTCGTCAATCCGTCCGGCCTGCAGGCCAAGGGCGAGAACCTGTACGTCGAAACCACCGCCTCCGGCCCCGCCCAGAACGGCACGCCCGGCCTCAATGGCCTGGGCAACCTGGTGCAGGGCTCGCTGGAAGGTTCCAACGTCAACGTGGTGGAAGAGCTGGTCAGCATGATCGAAACCCAGCGCGCCTACGAAATGAACGCCAAGGCCATCTCCACCACCGACTCCATGCTCGGCTATCTGAACAACAACGTCTGAGGCCCGCCATGACCCGCCTGTCCCGCACCGCCACCCTCGCCTGCTGCGTCTTCGCGCTGGCCGGCTGTTCGCGCTCGTTCGGCGACGTGCGCCCGTTCGCGCCGATGCAGCCGGTGCAGGTGGTGATGGCGGCGCAGGCCGAACCCACCTCCGGCGCGATCTACCGCGCCGGCCCGGGCCTGAACCTGTACTCCGACCGTCGCGCTCGCGACGTCGGCGACCTGCTGACGATCAACCTGATCGAGAACACCAACGCGCAGACCAGCGCGACCACCCAGGTCGACAAGACCAGCGAGGTCACCATGGCGGCGCCGAACATCGCCGGCGCGCCGTTGACCTACAACGGCCGCGATCTGCTGAGCGCCTCGGTCAAGGGTGATCGCGGCTTCAACGGCAATGGCAAGAGCGCGCAGAGCAATCGCCTGCAGGGCAGCGTGACCGTCACCGTCATCCAGCGCCTGCCCAACGGCAACCTGGTGGTGCAGGGCCAGAAGAACATGCGCCTGAACCAGGGCGACGAGCTCGTCCAGATCCAGGGCATCGTGCGCCCGGCCGACATTTCGCCGGACAACAGCATTCCGTCCAGCAAGGTCGGCGAGGCGCGCATCGCCTACGGCGGCCGCGGCGCCATCGCCCAGTCCAACTCGATGGGCTGGCTGGGGCGCTTCTTCAATTCGCCGATTTATCCCAATTAACCCTCTGAACTGACGAGTCACCCGGGAGCGCCGCATGATGGCCATCCGCCTGCCCTTCCATCGCAACCCGCGCGATCCCAACCGTCGCCGCGTCGATCCGTGGACCACGATCGGCGCCCTGCTGTGGTGGCTGATGGTGCTAGCCTGCCTGGCGCCGTCGGCGCGCGCCGAGCGGATCAAGGATCTCGCCCAGGTCGGCGGCGTGCGCAGCAACCCGCTGGTCGGCTACGGCCTGGTGGTGGGCCTGGACGGCAGCGGCGATCGCACCAGCCAGGCGCCCTTCACCGTGCAGAGCCTGAAGAACCTGCTGGGCGAACTGGGCGTCAATGTGCCTCCCAACGTCAATCCGCAGCTCAAGAACGTCGCCGCGGTCGCCATCCATGCCGACCTGCCCGCCTTCGCCAAGCCCGGCCAGCCGATCGACATCACCGTCTCGTCCATTGGCAACGCTACCTCGCTGCGCGGCGGCAGCCTGCTGATGGCCCCACTGCGCGGCGCCGACGGCGAGGTCTACGCCATCGCCCAGGGCAACCTGGTGGTCGGCGGTTTCGGCGCGCAGGGCCGCGACGGTTCCAAGGTCTCGGTCAACGTGCCCAGCGTCGGCCGCATTCCCAACGGCGCCATCGTCGAACGCGCGGTGCCCAACGCGATGAACGACGGCAGCGGCAGCGTCACCCTCAACCTGCACCAGGCCGACTTCACCACCGTCTCGCGCATGGTCGCCGCGCTGGACCAGCGCTTCGGCGCCGGCGCCGCCTACGCGGTCGATGCGGTCACCGTGGCGGTGCGCGCGCCGGCCGATGCCGGCAGCCGGGTCAACTTCCTGGCCCAGGTCGAGAACCTGGAACTGACCCCGGGCAGCGCGCCGGCCAAGGTCATCGTCAACGCCCGCACCGGCACTGTCGTGATCGGCGCGCAGGTGCAGGTGATGCCGGCCGCGGTCACCCACGGCTCGCTGACCGTCACCATCACCGAATCGGCCAACGTCAGCCAGCCCAACAGTTTCAATCGCGGCGGCCAGACCGTGGTCACCCCGCAATCCGACGTGCAGATCACCGCCGAAGGCAACCGCATGTTCAAGTTCGAGGGCGGCACCTCGCTGGACGAGATCGTCCGCGCCGTCAACGAAGTCGGGGCCGCGCCGGGCGATCTGATCGCCATCCTGGAAGCGCTCAAGCAGGCCGGCGCGCTGCGCGCGGAGCTGGAAATCATCTGATGAACATCCTGCAGCCCACCCTGCCGCTGAACCCGACCGCCAACCCGGCGGCGGACAACGCGCGCATCCACGAGGTGGCGCAGAAGTTCGAGGGCCAGTTCGCGCAGATGCTGATCAAGTGCATGCGCGAGGCCAGCTTCGGGGACTCGCTGTTCCCCGGCGAAAACCAGATGTTCCGCGAGATGTACGACCAGCAGCTGGCCAAGGCGATGACCCAGGGCAAGGGCATGGGACTGGCGCCGATGATCGCGCGCCAGCTCGGCGCCACCGACACGAACACCGTGCCGGTGCCGGTCAACACCGCGCTGTCGCAGTACCGCAAGATGATGCCGTCCGGCGCCGAGCAGATGCTGGACGTGATCGCCGGGCGCGCGCCCGGCCTGTCCGGCGCGTCGTCCGCCGAAGCCGGCGATCCCGGCGCCGCGATGGGCCTGCCGCGCATCGACTGGGCCGCGCTGACCGCGCCGGAAGCCCAGGCCGCGTGCGACGAGGTGGAACAGGTCGCCAGTGCCAATCCGCAGCAGTACGCCCGCAACACCCCCGAACGCTTCGTCGCCGAGATCTGGGACCACGCCCAGCGCGCCGCCAGGGAACTGGGCGTGGATCCGCGCGCCCTGGTCGCCCAGGCCGCGCTGGAAACCGGCTGGGGCAAGCGCGTCATCCAGCGCAACGACGGCGGCAGCGCGCACAACCTGTTCGGCATCAAGGCCACCGGCTGGAAGGGCGAACGCGCCCGCACCGGCACCCACGAATACCGCAACGGCGTGCGCCAGAACGAGACCGCCGACTTCCGCGCCTACAGCTCCCCGGCCGAAAGCTTCGCCGACTACGTGCGCCTGCTGAAGAACAACCCGCGCTACCAGAAGGCGCTGGCCGCCGGCAAGGACATCCACGGCTTCGCCCGCGGCCTGCAACAGGCCGGCTACGCCACCGATCCGTCGTATGCGAAGAAGATCGCCAGCATCGCCACCGGTCCCACCCTCGGCAAGGTCATCTCCGCGGTCGGCAACACCGTCGGCGGTGCGATTGGCGCCACGGTGGGCAACGCGCTCGCCAGCCGCTTCCTGGGCCGCTGAACGGAGTAGTCCATGTCCAACCTCCTCGCCACCGGTTCCAGCGCCCTGCTCGCCTTCCAGCGGGCGCTGTCCACGGTCAGCCACAACGTCGCCAACCTCAACACGCCGGGTTACTCGCGCCAGCGCACCGAGTTCGCCGCGCGCAACGGCACCTTCCACGGCTACGGCTACCAGGGCGGCGGCGTGCAGATCGTCGACGTCCATCGCATGGCCGATTCGCTGGCCACCGCGCGCCTGCTCGACAGCACCGGCGAACTGAACCGCCTGCAGCAGATGTCGGTGCTGTCCAACCGCCTGGACAGCCTGTTCTCGGAAAAGGCCACCGGCATCGCCGCGCCGTGGTCGGGCTTCTTCGATTCGATCAGCGCGCTCTCCTCCAGCGCCGCCGGCGCGGCCGATCGACAGAGCGTGCTGTCCCAGGCCAGCGCGCTGGTCACCCGCTTCAACCAGATCGATCAGCAACTGGACAAGGTGGATGGCGAGGTCAACAGCGGCCTGACCTCCGCCGTGGGTGAAGTGAACCGGCTGGCCAAGGAAATCGCCCAGCTCAACGGTCGCATCGGCAACGGCGCCAATGCCTCGGGCGATCTGCTGGATCGCCGCGATCAACTGATCAGCCAGCTGATCGGCTACACCGGCGGCACCGCCGTGCAGCAGGACGGCGGCCAGATCAACGTGTTCACCGCCGGCGGCCAGCCGATGGTGGTCGGCGCCACCGCCAGTTCGCTGGTGACCGTGGCCGATCCCTACCGGCCCGAGCGCCTGCAGGTGGCGCTGGAAACCAACGGCCAGCGGGTCACCCTGGACAAGCGCGCGCTCGGCGGCCAGATCGGCGGCCTGATGGAATTCCGCACCACCGTGCTGGATCCGGCCATCGCCGAACTCGGCCGCATCGCCATGTCGCTGGCCGAGACCTTCAACGAAGGCCATCGCGCCGGCATGGATCAGTACGGCCAGATGGGCGGGGATTTCTTCACCGCGCCGCAGCCGCAGATCTCGTCGCACTCGGGCAACACCGGCAACGCCGTGCTGCAACCGTCGCTGGGCGATCTGGGCGCGCTCAACGGCAAGAACGTGATGCTGCGCTTCGACGGCGGCAACTGGGTCGCCACCGATCCCGACACCGGCACCGCCATCCCGGTCACCGGGACCGGCACCGCCGTCGATCCGCTGGTGGTCAACGGCGTGGAACTGGTGTTGTCCAGCGGCACGCCCGCCGCCAACGATCGCTTCCTGCTGCAACCCACCGCGGGCGCGGCCGGCACGATCAAGCTCGCCATCAGCGATCCCAGCCGGATCGCCGCCGCCAGCCCGGTCAAGGCCAAGGCCGATCTGGCCAACACCGGCACCGGCAAGCTGGGCGCGGTCACCATCACCAACCCGGCGGATCCGAACCTGCTGGCACCGTCGGTGATCGAATTCATCGACGCCAACCAGTACACCATCGACGGCGCTGGCCCGTTCACCTACACGCCCGGCCAGGCCATCACCCACAACGGATGGAGCGTCACCCTCGACGGCGCGCCCGCCGCCGGCGACGCCTTCAACCTCGGCCCCACCGGCGCCAACTCCAGCGACAACGGCAACGCCAAGCTGCTGTCCAACCTGGACGACGCGCGCAAACTCAACGGCGGCACCCTCACCCTCAACGGCGCCATCTCCGGCCTGACCACCACGGTTGGCTCGGCCGCGCGCCAGGCCGACTACTCGGCCGAGGCGCAGCAGGTGCTGCAGGATCAGGCGCAGGCCGCGCGCGATGCCATTTCCGGCGTCAACCTGGATGAGGAAGCGGCGGATCTGATGCGCCTGCAGCAGGCCTACCAGGCCGCGGCGCAGATCATCTCCACCGCCGACACCCTGTTCCAGTCCCTGCTGAGCGCGACCCGCCGATGAACAATCGCATCTCCACCGGCCTGATGTACCAGCAGTCGATCACCACGATGCTGGCCAAGCAGGCCAAGCTGGCCCACACCCAGCAGCAGCTCGCCTCCGGGCAGAAGCTGATCAGCGCCAAGGACGATCCGGTCGCCGCCGGCAATGCCGTTGGCCTGGATCGCACCCTGGCCGAACTGGAACGCTTCGCCGCCAACGCCAGCACCCTGCAGAACCGCCTGGGCCTGCAGGAAAACGCGCTCAAGCTGGTCGGCGACGCGATGGCGCGCGTGCACGAACTGACCGTGCAGGCCAACAACGCCGCGCTCGGCGACGACAGCCGCAAGGCGATCAGCGCCGAACTCAAATCCATCCATGACGGCCTGCTGGATCTGGCCAACAGCACCGACGGCACCGGCCGCTACCTGTTCGGCGGCACCGCCGACGGCAGCGCCCCGTTCGCGCTGGCGGCCGGCGGCGTCATCTACAGCGGCGACCAGACCCAGCGCCAGGTCGAGGTCGCGCCGGACACCTTCGTCTCCGACACCCTGCCCGGCAGCGAAATCTTCCTGCGCCTGCGCACCGGCACCGGCCGCATCGACGGCGCCGCCTCCGGCGCCAACACTGGCACCGGCCTGCTGATGGATCTCAGCGTCACCGACTCCAGCGCCTACGACGGCGGCCAGTACAGCATCCGCTTCACCAGCCCGACCACCTACGAGGTCTACGGTGCCGGCCCCACCCCGATTTCCACCGGCACCTACACCAAGGGCCAGAGCATCGCCTTCGCCGGCGTGCAGGTGAAGATCGACGGCCAGCCCAACACTGGCGATGCATTCAACATCGGTCCCTCCGCCACCCGCGACGTGTTCGCCACCATCCAGAACCTGATCGGCGCGCTGGAAACCAATCCCACCACCGACGCCCAGCGCGCCGCCATGCAGAACCAGTTGCAGGCCGCCATGCGCGACGTCGCCAGCGCCCAGGGCCACATGATCGACGCCCGCGCCAGCGGCGGCGCCCAACTGATGGCCATCGACAGCGCCGCCGAACTGCGCGACGCCAACGCCGTCACCCTCAAGGGCACCCTCTCCAGCCTGCGCGACCTCGACTGGGCCGAGGCCATCGGCCGCTACAACCTGGAAAACACCGCCCTCCAGGCTGCCCAAAGCGTGTTCATGCAGATGCAGCAGTTGTCGTTGTTCAAGATGATGGGGTGAGGGGTGGGATTCGGGAGTCGGGAGTCGGAAGTCGGAAGTCGGAAGTCGGAAGTCGACCAGAGCTTCGCCCAGTGACACCATCGTCGCAGGGAAGGCTACCGTGACGCACGCAGTCCAAGCGTTCTTCAAGATAACCAACATCCCAGCGAAAACGACTACCTCTGCCTCCCCCTTTGAAAAAGGGGGACTGAGGGGGATTTGCTCCTGGCGCCGACCACCACCACTCGCCACTCCGCCAAACACAACAGACGCCCGCCGTCACGCGCACAAAAAAGTGAGCCCAGAAACACTGAAGCCAAAACGCTCAAAGTTAGTCGACACCGCCCAACCACATCGGCAGACTCCTGCATCAGGAGTTCAGACCTCCCCACGTAGCGGTACTACCCCTGTTATCCGGCGGCTCTTTTCTTCATCACCGGATAGCAACCGGCGACCTCGTTTTAATGCCGGGAGGTGGGTGAATGCAAGACCCGTATGGGAAATAGCCCAGCCGACTACGTGCGGTATCTGACCTCCCGGCACCCGGCCGCACTTTCGCGCGCCGGGATTCTTCAACGAAGAAATGGAGGTCCCATGACCAGTGTTCGAATGGTCTATCTGTTGGAAGAACAAACCCAGCTGAATCTCATCCAGCTGCGTGATCACCTCAAACTGCTGTCCCTGCTCATCAGTCCCCGCTTCCGCCAGGACGAGCACCACAGCCTGCCCATCCCGCTGCAACCCCTGAGCGACTGCTTCGCCGGCCTCGCCCACGACGCCAGCCACATCCTCGACCAGCTCCGCTGGCACGCCGGCAAACCCAGCGTCGAATCGGCCAACGACGCGTAACAAAAACGCGGGCTGCTAGCGCCCGCGTTCTATGTATGTTGTGTTTTCACGCACGGCAAATCCAGCGGCGTCTCTTGGCATACTCGCCGACGTTCCATCTGCACGGAAGATACGGCGCGAAAAGCGCTACTCAGGCATCTCAAGAAAAAGCGCATTGCTCGTTTACCATCGACTGCCCTTGCAACCGTAGCATCAACTGAAGCAGGGCATATAAACCGAATGAATCCGCCTAATACAAGCAACTTACCAACACGAGAAGGCCAACACAGAGCAACAGGAAAACACCAAATATTTGCGTAAAGGAGAACACAAGAACCGGCCCCTTTGCCTCACTCGAAAGTGAGCCCCAACGATGAAGAAGCTTCAGGACCAGGAAGTCCGATCCCACCGCCGATGCATCTTCCAATAGATCTCGGACAGAATCATCCCCCTTCAACTTGTGAAACAGGTAGACCCTGACTCCGAATGACGAGACAACCAAGGCGATGGCGACAAAAGCAACCACTATTTCCAGACCGTGTAGCTCAACGCCACGCATACACCCCCCAAGACCTAAATTATAAAACAATAAAACACGAGCTATAGCAGCATTTGTAAGATCACCAAGCCCCCATCGTTTGCAGGGACCAGCCCGTCATTCTTTTCAAAAAAAAACTGGTCCCTATCTTATTTTTCTAGCGTTCGCAGTAATTACGAATTTCAGTCTACTCAATGGCGCTCCTTCCAAGAAATATAAAATGCCGAGGCCATTCCCACCACGACTGCCATAGAGAAAAACAATACTCTCTGAGCAACTTTGTCCTCGTAAGAAAAAGCGAGTATGGCCAACAGAAAAATAGGTGCCGCCCCGCAAAGCAAGGCATTCATCACCCTGCCAAAATCCATACATTCTTCGCTGAGCGCGTCTTCTCTGACTTGAGCACGCTGGACACTCGAATCCCCACCAATACCGACAATCCGCAGACGTATCCGCTACTTACCAGAACCAAAATTGTTGGCACTTTCAAAAATTCAAAACCCATACTAACTTTGCCCTCCTAGATGCTTGTGCACCGCCGGTTCAACCTCCCAGAACTTTCGACTCTCTCGCACTGCAGATTCACAACACGTCCACAACCGCCGTTACGCGACTCCCCTCAAATAATTCAAATCTTGCACCCGAGCGAAGGCGCTCTTCAGGCGCGCCGGGCGAGAGAAAACGTGCACCCGCCTCGCAAGGCCTTGAGCGCACATCGCCACGAATCTCCAGGACGACACTCCATGCATTGGCTAGCCAAGAATCTCCATCTTCCGAGAATCTTGCGACGGTTACGTACTGCCCACTGACTGGCAACGAGCCCAACTTCTCATCGCTCCAATGAACCAATACCGGATGCAACTTAGCCATGACAGATATAGCCTCTTAAAGGCAGCGGGTCATAGTGGCAATTCCAAGCATACCAAGAAGCTTGGCCATCGCTTTCGGGATTCTGTCCGGCGTACCTTTCAGGGAAAATACACTCTCGCTCTTTTTCCCCGCAGGCCGCGCATTCGCCTAAAACTATTGCTCACCAATCCCGCTTTCGCCAGGACGAGCACCACAGCCTGTTCATCTCTCTGCAACCCTGAGCGACTGCTTCGCCGGGCTTGCCCACGACGCCAGCCACATCCTCGACCAGCTCCGCTGGCACGCCGGCAGACCCAACGTCGAATCGGCCAACGACGCGCAACAAAAACGTGGGCTGCTAGCGCCCGCGCCCTATGGACAGCAGCCCACACTAGGGTCCAATCCTCTTCACAATCAGGATTATCAATCACCCTCATCTTTCTTACTTGCTTTTCTCCAAAAGACAAGGCCAAGGATGCCCATTAGCGCCGATGACATGAATAGACCACGCAGGAGCCAAAGTTGCGAACTCGTCAAATAAACAACATTTCCCTTTACGTTGTGAGGATGAATAAATTCCCCCATCGCTCGAACTGGATTATCCCCCAACAAAATGGAGTCCAGGTACGGGATGCCACCCCACAATAGCAATGTGAGCACCAAGAAAATTAGCGCCAGACTTCTCACGGTTATTCTCCAGCCCCTATGATTTGTTAGATTTTCGTGCAAGAGGCGGCAACACTCCCTCCCCACCCGCCCGGGATAAAAATAAAGTCCGCCACAGCCTGCCTGACATTTATTTGTTAAAAACGGATAACCTACCCCTCATCTTAAATTTCTGTCCTCTTTGGATATCATTTTCTCTTTAATATTCGAAATAGCACGAAGGGCTGCAAAACAAGGAAAACAAAAGCAAATAGAATTACTCCTTTTACAAAACCAGATTCATAGCCAAAGGTCAGCCCAACACCCGCTGCCACCGCGAACGGAGGGGCCTCTGCGGTTAGAACGGAGCTCAAGAGCTTCATTCAGCCATCCTATCAATTCCACCGTCAACTTCCTTTTGCATCGCGGATATTTCCGTCTGCTTCCCGATGTTGGCACACGCCCGGCGGCAGATGCGAAACTGTGCGTCGTCGCCCTCCCAGTGGCACCGTCCGTTGAAAAAACCCAGCTGAATCTCATCCAGCTGCGTGATCACCTCAAACTGCTGTCCCTGCTCATCAGTCCCCGCTTCCGCCAGGACGAGCACCACAGCCTGCCCATCCCGCKGCAACCCCTGAGCGACTGCTTCGCCGGCCTCRCCCRCGAMGCCAGCCACATCCTCGACCAGCTCCGCTGGCACGCCGGCAAACCCAACGTCGAATCGGCCAACGACGCGTAACAAAAACACGGGCTGCTAGCGCCCGCGTTCCAAGGGCAACGAACGCACCATGTCTCGAAAGCGCGCGCTTCGAGATTCGGGGTATCGCGTGCGGTGTTCGTCCAAGGCGTCCATAAAGATGGGCATCCCGATCTCTGCCTCATCCACCCGCACTCGGGTTGTTCTTCTGCTGCAACGAGCGGGCGACCAAATGGATATCCATCTGCTGCTCTAACCACACCCTTCTTGAGCTTTCGCGGGACCCTCTATTTGCTCTATCGCCGAACGATAGACCTTGGAGTCGTCCCAAGATGGCAATGGCTCGAAAGGGCCTATTCCCGGCGGCGACAGTTCATCATCCAATGCCCTTCTTAGCACGGGCAGTGCCGCACTTGCTCTGGGTCCTATTGCGCCGGCAACACGCGCCAACTGAGCACGAACAGGTGGTATCTCTACCCCCAGTGCATCAACCAATTTTCCAATTGACTGGCAGGATAAGCTGTCAATCTCTTCCTCAGTGAGAACTTCTATCGCTTTCGCGATGCCCTGAGCATGCGACACTCGCGTATTTATATCTTTCTCACCATATATTTTATCAAGAGCAGCATCAATGCTAATAGGCTCTTGCGCAAAGGAGCTAAATCCGAGAAGTATCAAAATAAAGCCAACCCCGCCCATCATCCATCCCCTCGCCAGCTCAACACAGACGTTAAATATCGAACGCTCCATCGAAAAAAGAGTCAGAAATAGGATTCAGATCAGTATTTCAGCGTATGAATAAGCTTTTTTTTAGAAGTTTGTCTGATCTGACTTTCATGGAATGATTTATTCTGCCCCATGTTCCCCACATACATTAGATTAACCGCCCGCTACAAGCGGCTTACCAACACGAGAAGACCAACACAGAGCAACAGAAATACACCCAAAATCTGCATGACGGAGAACACAAGAACAGGCCCCTTTGCGTCAATCGAAAGCGAGCGCCAGCGACGAAGAAGCTTCAGGACTAGGAAGTCCGATCCCACCGCCGATGCATCTTCCAATAGACCTCGGACAGAATCATCCCCCTTCAATTTGTGAAACAGATAGACCCTGACTCCGAATGATGAGACAACCAAGGCGATGGCGACAAAAGCAACCACTATTTCCAGGCCGTGTAGCTCAACGCCACGCATACCCCCCCAAGACCTGAACTATAAAACAATAAAACACGAGCTATAGCAGCATTTGTAAGATCACCAAGCCCCCATCGTTTGCAGGGGCCAACCTTTCATTCTTTTCAAAAAAACAGACTCACAGCACATCCACAACCGCCGTTATGCGAATCCCCTCAAATAATTCGAATCTTGCACCCGAGCGAAGGCGCTCTTCAGGCGCGCCGGGCGAGAGAAAACGTGCACCCGCCTCGCAAGGCCTTGAGCGCACATCGCCACGAATCTCCAGGACGATACTCCATGCATTGGCTAGCCAAGAATCTCCATCTTCCGAGAATCTTGCAACGGTTACGTATTGCCCACTGGCTGGCAACGAGCTCAACTTCTCATCGCTCCAATGAACCAATACCGGATACAACTTAGTCATGGCAGACATGGCCTCGTAAAGGCAGCAGGTCATCTCGCCCACGACGCCTGCCACATCCTCGACCAGCTCCGTTGGCACTCCAACAAACCGGACGTCGAATCGGCTGTTGGCACGCGCGTCCCCTCTCTCACTCGCAAGAGGCAGTCTTAGCTTCACAAAACCCGGAAATATCCACAATCCTGGGCAATGGTTATATACCTCGTTCCAAAATCTGTCGAAAAAAAACACCCTGCCCTCCGCTTTTACTTTTTTGACGACAGACAACACCGAATTGAACAACGAGACATAGCAAAACGCGAAACTCCTCTTTCCACCCTTATCGCCTACAGTTCAGGCGAAACAGATACTCCTACCCCGACAGCATTTGAAATAGCATGAAGGGGACTGGCACAACCAAAATCGAAAGCACCATTCTTAATCCATTCCAGTATATTTTTCGTTGCAACTATCTGCGTTTGATTCATTCCAGAGCCGGCTTTCCTTGCCAAGATTCCTTGCCCCGCTCTAATACACTCACCAAGGACGGCAGCCCCAACAAGGACGCCTCACGCCACATCAAAAGTCGAAGCGGTCTTGTCTTCCGCCATCGTGTTCGCATGGACTCCGTCGACACCTACTGCCATGCTCATTACAAAGTTTGCAAGGATTCCAGAATGTGCCGGAAGCAGGAGGCGTTTTTTGGAATTCCTTTCAGGAGAAATATGTACTCTGCGCCCTGTTTTCCCCACTGCTATTGGTTTCCCACAAGCAAGAAGCCCGCCGAATGGCGGGACTTGCTGCTTGTGGGCCAGCGAATTGTTCCCTACCCCCAGGTTTCGGCGGCGAAATGATGCCTCCTTTCCCCCACGAACAGAAGTTCCCTAAAGCAGCTACCTGGATGTTTCATCTTCATCATCGAAATGAATGACGCCAATCCCATTGACTTGCAGTGGCCGAGCGTCACCCAAGACTCCTCGTGCGCATCGCTCGTTATAGTGCTCAACCATCTGAGCAAGCATATTGTTCAAGTAGATCACCCTATCGAGCAACTCATCAGGGAACTGTGGACTCTCGATATTCCGCATCCATAGCTTCGCGTTGTCACTTGCGATGCGCGCCAAGGAAAGCAATGTGTCGCCATGCAGGCAAATTGCCGGCGTCCTTCTTGTAGGCAAGCGGACTATGGTTAGATTAGTTTCGGAACTTAATATTTCGGCATTCATCATCACTGCCCCTTGGGTTCGAACCTGACGCGCGGCTCATCAGGATAGACATCTTCCGGGTTAAACAACTCCTTGCCGGCCTCACCATTCGGACCAATATTTCCACCCGCCCGACCGCGGGGAAGTTCATTAAAGGCCTTGTTCCGTGCCCGCGAATTTCCTCCTGTGATTACATAATCCCAGTCGGAAAACTCGTGCGAATCTCCCCGCGCGCGACTTCCAATTACCTCGATGGTTACACCTCGCTTGTTTGCAACCTGCTGTATCGTACTCGCTTGAGTTTCGGTAATCGAGCCAAGCATCGGCGATGCCGGGCGCGGCGACCTGAGCAAAGATGTACCGCGTACCGCTCCTGCAGCACCGGTTCCAGCCGACATCGCAATTGCGACATACAGCACAACGTCTTCCGCGCTCTGTGGCCGGCTGAGTTCAGATGCGAACTGCTTGTCCATCATTTGTCTTTGGCTGTCCCGGACATCTGATGGAGTCAAAAACCAGTCCAAGAATGGTATTCCAGTCGACGGAACCTTTACATTTTCACGAGACTGCCGACCATCTGGATCTATGAACTTGTATGGATTGTTGTTGGCATACCAGTACCGGTTGAAGTTAGCCCCCGGACTTGAGTACGCCGTCACCGGGTCCACCGACAGGAACCGCCCAATCACAGGGTCGTAATACCGCTGCTGCATATAGGTCAGCCCGGTGGCCGCATCCTGCACATGCCCGGTGTAGCCCGGCCCATCCGTCAGCGCCCGATTGGTCAGTTGCCCATAGGGCTCGTACTCGCTGGTCTGGACGATGGCCTTGGCCGCGTCCGTCACCGCGATGGGCGTGCCCAGCG
>NZ_JBQENC010000001.1:392426-446602 GCF_052044485.1 Pseudoxanthomonas sp. 22568 | reverse complement strand
CGCTCTGGCTGTACAGGCTGTACTTGCTGGCCGTGGTGTAGTCCCGCACCCGTCGGCCATGGCCGTCATAGACATAGCTGGTGATGCCGTTGATGCCGCGCAACCGGTTGCCGAAGTCGAAGTTGAACGTCCGGCCATTCTGCTTGTACAGGTTGCCCTGCACGTCGTAGTCCAGACCCACAACCGTGGCCCCTCCCACTGTGTTGGTCACGCTGGTCAGCCGGTTGCCGATGTCGTAGTGGTAGGTGTGGTCGCGCACGTGGCTGCCGGCGGTCACCTTCAGCGAGGTGAGGTTGTCCAGCACGTTGTAGCTGTAGTTAGCCGTACCGAAGCTGGCACCGGTGGTCTGGACCAACTGGTCCAGCCCGTTGTAAATCATGGAACGGCTCTGCCGGGCCCCGGTCGTGTAGTCGGTGATGCTGACCGGGTTGGCGTGCTTGTCGTAGGCATAACCCAGGTCCAGCACCCCGTTGCTGTCGGTGCTGCGCGCCGGCAGCTGGCGGGCATTCTGGGTCATCGTGTGGACGATGCCGTTGCCGTAGCTGAACTGCTTCATCCCCCCGTTGGGGTAGTACTGCACCCCGGTGGCGTAGGTGCCGGCCTGGGTCGGCTGGCCCAGCGCATTGGGGGCAAAGGCCACCATGCCGGTGTTGGGGTAGCTCTGGCTGGCCAGGTGACCCAGCGCGGTATAGCCATAGCCGATGGACCAGTCGATGCTGCCCCATTGCATCCGCTCGCTGGTGGGCAGGCGACGGCGGTTGTAGCCATACGTAGTGGTCACCACGTTGGTGCCGTCGTTGTCCACCACCGTGGTGGCCAACAGGCCATCCAATGCGTAGGTGTTGGTGGTATTGCCCCGTCCGTCCGGGAAGACAAGCGTCTTGATCCGGTTGCGCGCGTCATAGGTGCGCGCCACCTTGCGGTCTGCCACAGTGGTACTGGTGCCGTTGGCCTCGCAGGCCGTGGCCACGGGCAGGCCCGCCGCGCTCCAGCTCAGGTTGCCCGCCCCGTCATAGCCCATCAGCGTGGCCCCGGTCTCCGGTTCCACCGAACGGCACAGCTCCTGGTTCACGTTGTAGGCATAGCTGCGGTCCAGCACCACCGTCCCGCCGTTGACGTCCCCGCTGTTATTGCGGCGAATACGGGTGGGTTTGCCGAACACGTCCCGGCTGATGTGGGTCACCGCCGCTTCCGGCTGCCAGATGCGGGTCGGCCGCGAATAGTCTGGCTGGTCAAACATCTGGTACCAGGTGCGGGTCTGCTTGCTCAGTGGCGAGGTGACCAGTGTATAGGGACCGGCTGCATCGCTCAGATAGCCGGTCACAGTGGTCAATACGCCCAACTCACTGTCCTGGCTCACCGACGTCACCCGGCCCAAGGCGTCATACGTGGTCCACGTACCGGCGGTCAGCGCGTCCGTCGTGCCCGGGTAGGAGGCGAATGTCACCCGACCATCGGCGTCGTAGGCAAAGCGCTGGAACCGCTTAGTCAGAGTCTCGGTCGTGCCGTTGGTGGCGTCCAGTTCCTTGGTCACCAAGGGCCGCCACAAGGCATCGAAGTAGATAATCTTCTGCCCGTTGCCCGTGCTCACCATCTGCCGCCAGTGCCCGGCCGGAATGCCGTACTCGGCCACCGCGACTTGCTGGAAGCTCAGCAGGGTCTTCTTCCAGTTCGCCTCACCGGTGTCGCAGGCATTGGCCGCGGTTTCCGACGGTGGGGTAACGCTCGCCAGCCGCCCCATCGTGTCGTACGCGTAGCAGGTGGTGTAGCCATTTTCGTCGGTGACCGAATCAATCCAGCCGTGGTTGTTGACCACTGCAGACTGGGTAGTGCCGTCGGCATAGGCGATGGATTGCGGGATGCCCCGCTTCCAGTTGGTGAACGTGGTCGTGTTGTTGTTGCCGTCCTTGGCCCACCTCAAGGTCCCCAACTGGCCACTGGCCACGGTCGAGGTACTGTTATAGGTCAGGGTCTGCTGCACCTTGCCATAGGCCTTCACCGTCACCGGCATGGCGAATGCATCGTAGGTCGTCTCCGACACCACGATGCCTGTGGGTGCCCAACTCGGTGTGCACTCCGCGGGTGCCACGCAAGTCACCTTGGCCGTCTGCCCCAGCACCCACAGCATGGGGTTGTCGTGGTACGTAATGGTCTCGGTCCTGCTCCAGCTCTGTGCTTGCGCTGCCAGCGGCAGGATCAGCAATAAGCCCAATACCGTCCGCTTCATCCCCCGCTTCCCTGTCCGCTTCATGCGTATTCCCCGATGCGACCGGCCTGGCCGGTGTTCAGTCCCGAGTCCTTGCCCCGTCATGGTGACGGTGCGCTACCCTTGGTGATGCTGATCGGACTCACGCGAGTGTCGAAGGCGCATCACACAGGATGCAAGGTAGTACTTCATCCTATAAAAGGCCAGACCCCGTCAGCATCCATCAGCGGTGTCCGCTTTTCCTCTGACCCAGGTGGCTTTTTCAGCCCCTACCCCGAAGTTAGCCAGATCCTCAAACGGCTCCTCTTGCGCCCAGGAAAACGGACGTCGATTCGACCGACAAAGCGCAGCGATAACGCGAAATACCAGTATTTTCTTCTTGGATCATCGTTTCATCGCACCCGGGTCAGTCCTGCCCGACGTGCCTGCATCTACCTCATGGCTGAGCAAAGGCTACGACTAGACAGGTACAAGCACATCCGCAATCTTGGGGATCGCTGGCGGAGGCACACCTGAAATACCCGCGAAAGAGAATGTCCTCTGACTCTAAAGTCAGATTTCCGGCAAACACAATTGGGGATTCATCCACTTCACGAATTTTTTGCCAATTCCAAGAAGCCGCAACACTCCAATCAGCGTTTCTTCCGTGGCGTGCAGCGAATCGGCCCGAACAACGAAGCCTGCCATCGGACTCGCCTCATGAAGTACCAGCTCCACCATCGCCCCGTTCTCCATCGAAAATCCTATCGCCTTCCAAAGACCCAGGCCTTCTTCGTCTCCTTTAAGAAGATTCATTGAAAGCATCGCCTCCACATACGCGGGGCCTATTTCAAGAAGTGCCAGTTCCATATAGCCGCAATTAGGCCATTGGGCTCCTGCTTCCAATACCCTAAACATTTCACACTTAGACATGCCCCTAACCGCTCCAATTGGTGACAGCACAGGAGCATCCATTTTCCACCCACACCCGATGCGCCGCGAGTCCACACTGACCTCCCGGGGAAGTGACTGGCATTGGCAACAAATTTGCCGAACTCAATGCCTTGCGCTCCGGCCTACAGTGGACGGTCATATGCCACAATCACTAGAAAACAGAAAGGTAGTCAACGCGGTGATCCGCGAAGCATCAGTGGCAACTCGACTAAATCCATGGCACAGACACTAAGATAGGTCCACATCCATCGTGTTGTCGGAAAGCAATTTCCATCCATCCGCAATGAACTCAAAACACCCTACGCTGTCGAAATAAATCATGAAGTGCTTTGGCGCCCATTCTTGCCTAAAAACCGGCGCAACGTCTTCGCGAACCTCTTCTACCCACGTTGATTCGCTTATTTCTGCCAGAGTGTCGTACACGCCTTCAATATTCCAAACGTTACAGCAAGATTCGGATCTGTACCTGAAGGCCGAAACACCATTGAAGGCAATCCCAGAATCAATCACCTTCCCATTTTCTCTGTAGCTGTATCTAAGCACAGGAAGTGCACCCAGCCAGTCAATGGTCGCCTCGCTGATAAAATCAGTAGATGCAACCGGCAATTCGTATAGTGATTTCTTGTTCATAATCGAATCTATTTCCCTGACGAAGGATTGCCAATTCCACCGCTATCAAGACGATTCCGCCTAAGCTGCTCTGTCAGTCGCATCTCCGCCGCAGCGTTCCCCGTCATGTCCTGTGCATTCCATTGCGCCCTCGGCACTCCGGCCCGCTGAAGAGCCTGGGCGGAGCGCGTATTAAGAATCAGATGACTTCCATCCCTTACGATGTATTGAATAGGAACCTCATCCACACTCAACCTGCCCGACCTCAATGCACCTGCCACTTCATCAATGGTCTTTCCAGCGAACCTTCCTGCGTTCCCAAAGGCTTCACGAAAAGTTCTTTGAGCGAATACAGCCTGTTCAAGGACTCCTTTCGCAGACTGAACCCCCGTTGCCTCAAACCTAGCGAAAGGGGCCGCACTCAAGAGCAAATTGAATTTCGCGTCCTGCAGTTGCCCGGCACTTCGAAATTCCCCGCTTAATGGGTTAAGTCCGTCCGACCTGAAGAGCGCAATCGTATCGCCCACGGTGTCGGACCACATTCTCCCAGAGAAAGTATCAGTGAACAAATTGAAGGGTGCGGGCTGCCAGCCACACCCATACCTTGCCGTGCATGTCTGGCGCCCGTCAGGATCAGTGAAGTTATATGGGCTATTGTTCGCGTACCAGTACCGGTTGAAGTTGGCCCCCGGACTGGCATACGCCGTCACGGGATCCACGGACAAGAACCGCCCTACTTGTGGATCGTAGTACCGCTGCTGCATGTAGGTCAGCCCGGTGGTCGCATCCTGTACATGCCCGGTGAAGCCGATGCCATCGTAGTTGGGCTTGCCAATCACTACGCCATAAGGCTCGTAGTTGTTCCTCTCGACTATCTGCCCACTGGCATTTGTCACTACCGTGGGGCTCCCCAGCGCATCGGTGTGCTGGTAGCGAAGCTCCCCTGTGTTGGCGACAAAATTCCACTCGATGGTCGCCAGCAAGCTGCTACCAAGATAGATGTGGGGCAGACTCAGGTTGCGGCGCCAGTCCTGACGAAAGATGAGCTGCCCGTTCTGCCCATACATGGAAAGAACGTCACCTTTGGCGGGATTCTTCGCCGAAAGGCGCCGGCCATATCCGTCATATCGGTAACTCTCCTTCCCCGTGACTTCCCGCAGGCGATTGCCGAAATCGAACCTGTAAGCCTGACCATTCTTGTTGGCCAGATTTCCCTGAGGGTCGTAGCTCAGACCGACAATGGTTGCTGCTGCGCTGTTCTGAATGCTGGTCAGGCGGTTGCCGGCATCGTACACATATGTGGCGTAGTCCTTGACGCCAGCCAACTTCCAGGACGTCAGGTTGTCCAACGTGTTGTAGGTGAACCGATGCCAGCAGTCACCGCCGAACATGCACGAGCCCACATTGGTCAGCCGATCCAGGCCATCGTAGGTCATCCAGCGGCTATGGCTGCCATCACCGCCCCCCTGGACATAGTCGCCGATAGCCTCCACGTTGCCATGGCCGTCATAACTGTAGACCAGGTTCTGGACTGCCCCATCCACGGTGCGAATAGGCAACTGCCGTACGTTCTGGTCCATCGTATGAACGATGCCATTCCCGTAGGTAAATTGCTTGATAGCACCGTTCGGGTAATAGCTGATGCCGCTGGCGTGCGTGCCCCAGCCACTGGTCACGGCCAATGGCTGCCCCAATGCGTTGAGCTGATAGTTGACGTTGAGTTGGTCCGGCGTGGTGTAACCACTCGGATTTCCCAGCCCGTCATAGCGGTACTGAATTCCCCAGCTATACCAACCCGACTGGGTAACACTCTCCCCTACCAGCAAACCACGCTTGTTGTAGCTGTAGTGGTTGGTGACCGTGCCCTGTCCAGGTCCGTCATTGTCCGTCACAATGGTCTGCACCGCTCCGGTTGGCCAGTAGTACCAGGTCTGATTGCCTTGGCTGTCGGGAAAAATGAGTGACTTGAGCCGGTTGCGCGCGTCGTAGGTGCGGCTCACCACACGGCCTGAGGCCCAGGCCTCGGGGTGGTTGCAGGCCGTAATGTCCCCGAACCCCTGCAGCCCCGACGCCGAGTGGGTCAGGTTGCCGGCCCAGTCATAGCCGTACACCGTTGCACCGGTCTCCGGTTCGATGCTCTTGCATAGTTGCTGGTCCGCCTGATAGACGTAATACCGCCACACCTGCTCGCTGGCCGTGGCATTGCGACGGCGCAGGGCCGTCACGTTGCCGAACACGTTGCGGTGAATCTCCGTCGAGGCCCCTTCCGGATGGTCGATGCCGGTCGGGTAGTCATACGTGGGCTGGTCGAAGGCTTGGTAGATGGTCAGCGTCTGCTGACCGCGCGGGTTGGTCAACCGGGTCTTGAACCCCGACAGGTACTCGGTCGTGGTGGTCAGTTGCCCCAGCTCCGAGTCCTGCTTGACCTGGGTCACCCGGCCCAGCGCGTCGTAGAAGCTCCAGGTCCCTGTCGCCGCCGGCACCAGGCTCGAGGACGGATAGGACTGGAACGTCACCCGCCCTTCGCTGTCGTACTCGGCGCTGGTGGCCCGCACCGTGCCGGTCGTGTTCGAACTGTCGTACTCATGGCTCAGCAACGGACGCCACAGCGCGTCGTAGTACGTCAGCTTGACGTAGTTACCCTGATTCTCGTAGCGGCGCCACTGGCCCACAGCAAAACCCGGCGGCTTCCAGTCCGCCGCAGTCATCGCGCGGAACTCGGAGGTCCGCGGTGTCCAGGTGCTGCCGTCGCAGACCCCATTTGCCGCCTCCGACGGATAGGTGATGCTCGCCAATCGCCCCATCGCGTCGTAGGCGTAGCAGGTCTTGGCCCCGGTCTCGTCAGTCACCGCGGCAATCCACCCCCGGTCGTCCACCACCGCCGACTGTCCTGTGCTGTCGGCGTAGCTGACGGTCTGCGGAATGCCCCGCTTCCAGCTGCCGAACGTCGTGATGTTGTTGTTGGCGTCCTTGACCGTGGCCAAGGTGCCGTCGGCATGGTAGGTCAGCGTCTGCTTCAGCAGACCGAAGGACTTCACCGTCACCGGTCGGGCCAGCGTGTCGTACGTGGTCTCCGACATCACGATGCCCGTGGGCGCCCAGGACGGTGTGCACTCGGCCGGCGCCACGCAGGTGACCTTGGAGGTCTGCCCCAGTACCCACGATGTGGTGTTGTCGTGGTACTCGATGCTCTCTGTTTTGCTGTACGTCTGCGCCTGCGCCGCCAGCGGCAAGGCCAGCACTATTCCCACTACCATCCGCTTCATCCGCTGCTTCCCTGTCCGCTTCATGCGTGTTCCTCTTCCGGACCGGCCCGGGGCCGTTATTCAGTCCTGAATCCCCACCCCGTCACGGCGACGGCGCGCTGCTCCTGGTCACCTTGATGGGACGCGCGAACGTGTCGAAGCACAAGGTCGTCCCGTTGCCGCCGCAGGTGGCATCCACCTGCCAGGTGAACACCGTGCCCTGTTGCGTGGTCACGACCTTGCGCTGTGGTGCGTGGTACTGGGACATGCCGTCGCCGCGCCCGTTGGGGCTACGCCCCAGCAAAGGGGGGTACGCCATGCCCGTGGCACTGAGCTGGTAGGTCGTCTCGTCCGTGCGCAGGAGGGCGGATGCACTGCCGCCGCGCTCGGTCTTCAGCAGCTTGCCCTCGTCCTCGAACACCTTGGTGCCGAAGGTGTAGCGCAACCACTCTCCGGGACCATTGACCGTCACGGTCTTGGTGCGCACGCAACTGGTGGGCGTGGGACAGCTCTGCGACCAGCTGCCGGTCGGTGCACTGTAGGCATACGTCCAGGTGGCGGTCGTGATGCCGGGACCGCTAATCTGCTTGCTGGTCAGGCTGGGCGTGTCGAAGGTCTGCGGAATGACGGCGTAGCGCACCCGGCCGCCACCGCCCATGACGCAGCCATTGGGCACATAGGACCGCCCGTGCCGCACCCAGTTGACGGTGAAGCTGCCACTGGCCCCCGAGGGGTGCGTCAGGGTGCCGGTACCGCCGGAACCACCTACATCGCCGGCGGACTCGCAAGTGGTCGTGTCCGGGAGGTAGGTCACGTAGAGGGTCCGCAGCCCCGCCAGGCTGTAACTCCAGCGGCCATTGTCCGGCAGCGTCACCGTGGTGAGCGCCGTGCCGGTGGTATCGGTGGTGTAGGCGTACGTCCAGGTCCGCGTGCCGGCCGTGGCCGTCGCAATCTGGCCGTTCGCGTTGTAGGTCAGGTCAATCTGGCGCCCGTCACTGGAACTGATGCGGTTCAACCGTCCCGCCACCGCGGCGTCATAGGTGTAGTCGACCCAGTTGCCGAAGCGGTCGGTCACCCGGGTGGGCAGGATGCGGACTTCCTGCCGGTTCAGAATCAGTTCGTTGGCGGCCATCGGCTGGACGATGATTCCATCGGCCGGGGGCGCGGCTGCGCTTGCGGAGAATCCCTCCGTCGCGCTGTAGATGCGCCTCATGAGACTGGGCGCGGTGCGCTTTACCGGGTAGTCGAACCGGTATGTCGTGCCGTCCGGACCGCGCGCCAGGAAGGCTTCGCCGCTGATGCCATTGGCCGTATTGGCCAGGCAGGAGAAAAACCAGTGGCCGGAGGTCGTCCAGTAATAGGTCGCGCCGTCGGCCGGCTTGCTGGGGTTTTCCGACGCCACCAGCAGCATTTCCTGGTCGCCGCCTTCCGGGAGATGCAGGGAGTTGCCGGCCCAGAACTCCTCGGCCTCGAAGTAATTACCCGAACCAGACCCGGATGCTTCGGCATCCGGTGGCATGGCGGTATTGACGTTGACCGAGCAACGCGCGTTGGGCGTGAGCGTGCGCACCTGCCACCCCACCTCGCTGGACAGCGTCTTGCGGGCGAACGTGCCGTACAGGTAGGGAATGTCGAGTTCCCAGTCGCCGAACGCTCCCTGCGAATACAGGCTATCGCGCGACTCGACCTTGAAGCTGCGGCGAATTTCCACCGGTAGCGCATTGTTCCCGCGCAGGCTGACGTCAGTGACGGTGAAGGACAGGCTGCCGGTATAAAGATTGACCTGTTCGCCGAACAAATCATTGCCCAGCGCGCCGATGGCCTCGGCGGTTTTAATCTGCTTGGCGTATTCCTCGTGTGTTTCCTTTTGCGTCTGGGCCGATGCCGGCTGCGAAAAACCCGTCCAGGCAATCATGCTTCCCAGCAACATTTTTGCAGTGCAGCTACGCAACATCCCTATCTCCCCGTTCAAGACTCCCTCGAAAGCGCGCTGCCCCTTGTACGCCAAGGCTCCATTCTTTTTCCGTGCGTCCGCCGGTTTCGGTGATACTTCAGGCTGGAGCATCCGCTTCCGTCCGCCGCCAGTCAACCGGGGCCTCGCCTCAGAACTCAGCTGAAAAAGGGGCGCCGCTGTCCATGTTCTACCACCAGCATGACAAACAGGCGCAGACAATGGATTCCCCGGTATCGAAAGCAGGCAAGGCGGCAATGCATGACAGCCAGTTCCGCCTGGAATATCTCCCCTGCACCGCCTTTACAGGCGGACGATCTGCAAAGAGGGCGGGCGGGAAACGGCTACGTCATGCTATCTGCTGAATGCGCCAGGTTCCCAGCCAGCGTTCTCGCCGCGTCCAGCGCATGGCGCTAGGCAGCGCTAGCCACCCGATCAAACAGGCTATCCGCCATCTCCCGCCAGCCGGCGAGTTGATGCAGCACACCGAGCGATTTGAGGTAATCCTCATCGACCTGCTCGTTGCTGGCGAGCGCGCCGGCGACATGCACGGCGCCGGGGACCCAGAAGCTGCGCAGGCTGGAGCGCTGCGGTTGGCGATGGAAGGCGACGGCTTCGACGATGGGCATGGGCAGGCCCCACAGGCCGAGCAGGTAGGCGCCGGCTTCGGTGTGGCCAGGGCGTTCGTCGCCTTCGGCGGCGACGGGTTCGCGTTCGTCGCGTACGCCGGGCAGCAGCAGGCCGACGTCGGCGAGCAGCGCGGCGGTGGCGCCGAGTTCGGCGCTGGTTTTCGGCAGGATGCGCGCGGCCAGGCGCGAGGCGATCAACGCACGCTGTTGCAGGGCCAGGCGATCGACGTTGCTGCCGGTCTTGATCGAGAACACTTCGCTGGCCAGCACCAGGTCACGCAGGGTCGCCAGGCCCAGCCTTGTGACCGCCGCGCGCAGATCGGTGATGGCGCGGCCGTTGGAGAAATAGGCCGAATTGCACAGCTGCAGCACCTTGGCGGCGATGGCCGGATCGCCGGAGACGATGCGGGCGATGTCGCTGCTGTCGCCGTCGTCCTCTTCCAGCGCGCGGGTCAGCGCGAAATACAGATGCGGCGGCGATGGCAGGTGCTCGACCCGGCCAATCACGCGGCGCAGGCGCGGGCTGTCCAGCAGGTCGCGCAGTTCTTCCAGGCTGTGGATGGCTTCCAGCACGGTCTCGGAAGACAGTGGCAGTGGCAGGAAGCGATGGGCGACGCCGATCAGCTTGATCGGCGGGGAAACGCCGGCCTCGGTGTTTTCCAGCAGCGCGATGCGGATGGTTTCCGGACGCAGGGTGCGAATCTGGCCAAGCAGCGTGGCTGGCGGCAGGTCGGGCAGGCCCGGGCCGACGATCAACACGTCAATCGGGGAATTGGCGACCGCGAACATGGCGGTGTTGCCGTCGGCAACGAACTCGACCTTCCATTCGTCGCCCATGTCGCCGATGTAGTCGGTCAGATCATCGGGCAAACAGGCGGTGTCGCCCACATACAGGATCCGCAAGGCACTTCCCCTTCAAACCATTGTCCAGTGGCGCATCCGAACCCTGGATACACGCCCGCGCGAAAATCTACCGATTTTTCGGCCACGCGATGACATTCCTGAAGGACTGTCACGCGATATTGCGCAGCCCTTCACACAACCGCCATGGAAAGACGGCGTCGAAACCGGAATTCGTCAAATTTTTGGCGCGATTCCGGGCAGCGAACGCTCTTCCACCGGCCCGGCGGAAGACAGGTGCGCGAGCAGGCGGGCCAGCGTGACCACATCCTGGAAGTTGTGCGCGGTTACCCGGTGCAGCAGTTCGGACGAGCCGCCACGCAGATAACCCAACCAGGCCGCGGGCGCTTCCGAACCTGGCAGGTCATCCTCGCGCACGATCTCCAGCGCGCGCCGCTCGATGGTGGCGAGGCGGCAGTTTTCCCAGACGCCGCGATAGCGGCGACGGGTGGGATACAGCAGGTCCAGGTGGGCCAGCCCTTCCAGCGGATTGCGACGGCGAGCCAACCGGTAGCGGGTGATCAGCAAGGGCGCGTCGTAGCAGCGCCCGTTGTAGCTGACCAGCCGCGTGTCGGACCGCAGCCAGCCGGCGAAGGTATCCAGCATGGCGCGCTCGGCGGCCAGGTGCGCGATCAGCAACTGTCGCACCCGCAGCCCTTCGGGAACGAAATCCGAGGCGCCGATCATGAAGGCGCGGGTGCCGGTGCCACCCGCCAGTCCGGTGGTCTCGGTATCGAAGAAAAGAAGCTGCGAGGCGGAAAGAAGATCCTCGCGCGCGAACGCGCCGTCGAACGACTCGGGTATCGCCGGCCACGGCAATATCCGCTCGATCAGATGCAGGCCATCGGCGATCTCCTCGCCCGGCAGGATGCGCTGGTGCGCGGCGGCGCGCGAGGGCGGTGCCGAACGCGTGCGCACACCAAGCATCCGCCGCAACGAAGTGGCCATGTCGGTAGCCGGCGCGCGGACCGCAGGTGGCGATGCGACGGGTGTGGGATGCCCAGCCTGCTGGCGCAGCCTGCGCAGGTGTTCCAGCGCGGTGCTCATGCGACCGCCAGCAGTTCCAGCACGCGTCGCGCCAGCACCTTGGGGGTCACCTCGGCGGTCTCGTCGGCGGCCAGGATGGGACCGACGCAGGCCGGGCAACCAGCGGGGCAGCCACAGCCATCCACCAATTCGCCTGCACGCCGCACCAGTTCGGCCTGCCGGCGCCACAGCGGTTCGCTCAGGCCGATGCCGCCGGGGTAGTTGTCGTACAGGTACAGCGTGGGCACGAAACGATCGCCTTCCAGCGGCGACAGCAATTGCCCTTCGCCGCCGCGCAACTGTCCCCTGCCCTGCGCATCCGGCACCGCGAACCAGGCGCCGTCGCCATCGCCCACCGCCTTCTGCAGATCCCGGCCTTCAGCCATCACCGCCACGGTGGCGGCGATGTGCAGCGCGTTGGCCGCGCCGAGGAAACCATCCAGCGCCTCCTGCCGCGAGGCGAAGCCCGCATGCAGGGTCTCCGGCGGCAGCTGCCACCACAGGCTGGTGGTGTGCATTTCCTGATCCGGCAGGTTGACCGGGCCGTAGCCGATGTTCTCGTGGGTGTAGTAGCGGATCTTCTTGTAGCCGGCCACGCGCCGGACCACGTGCACTTCGCCGTGATGGCAGGTGCCCTGCCCCGCGCGGCAGCCGTCGAAACGCTCCAGCACCTTCAGCTTGGTGTAGTCGATGGCGTCGGTGTAGTAGTCGACGTGGGTGCGGGTGACGTAGGCCTTGCGGCCTTCCCAGTCCAGCCGCTCGACCTGGTAGGGCGTGGACTGGATCATGTGGATGGCGCCTTCGTAGAGGGTCAGCGGCGCGGCGCTGAAATCCACTTCCGCGATGATGGTCTGGCGGCCGTCGGTGCGGTCCACCACCACGAAGTTGCCGTCCGCCACGGCGCGCAGGCTGACCGCGTTGGCCGGATAGCTGTCGGCGATCCATTCGTAGCGATCGCCCTCGCGATGGATCACGCTGTCCTCGCTCAGCAGTTCCAGGAATGGCGCCGGGTCCACCGGACCGAAATGCTCGCCCGCCAGGAACGGCAGTTCGAACGCCGCGCAGCGGATGTGATCGAGCAGGATCATTGGCTGGTCGGCGGCGATGCGCGCGTGTTCGGGTGGGCTGTCGGCGAAGAAGTCCGGATGCCGCACCACGTACTGGTCCAGCGGCTGCGAGCTGGCCACCAGCACGCCCAGCGAAGGCTGCTGGCGGCGCCCGGCGCGGCCGAAGCGCTGCCAGGTGGCGGAAATCGAGCCGGGATAACCGTTCAGCACCACCGCGTCCAGGCTGCCGATGTCCACGCCCAGTTCCAGCGCCGAGGTGGAGACGATGCCGTCGATGCGGCCGTCGCGCATGTCGCGCTCGGCCTGGCGGCGCTCGGTCGGCAGGTAGCCACCGCGATAGGCGCGGATCCGCGCGGGCTTGCGCGGGTCGTGGTCGAACACGTCCTTGAGGTACTTGGTCAGCACCTCCACCATGGTCCGCGACTGGGCGAACACCAGCGTCTTCAACCCCGCCTTGATCGCCAGCCGGGCGATGCGGTTGCTCTGCGAACGCGCGGATGCGCGCAGGCCCAGATCCGGATTGACCACCGGCGGATTCCACAGCAGCACATGCTTGTCGCCGCTGGGCGCGCCGGACTCGGTGATGGCGTGGACGTCGGCTTCCAGCAGCGCCTCGGCGTGCGCCTTGGGATTGCCGATGGTGGCCGAGCACAGGATGAACTGCGGCGAGGCGCCGTAGAACGCGCACACCCGACGCAGGCGGCGCAGCACGTTGGCCACGTGCGAACCGAATACGCCACGGTAGGTATGGACTTCATCGATCACCACGTAGCGCAGGTTCTCGAAGAACTGCGCCCACTTGGTGTGGTGCGGCAGGATCGCCTGGTGCAGCATGTCAGGATTGCTGACCACGATGTCGCCATGCAGGCGGATGGCCTGGCGCGCGTCGCCCGGCGTATCGCCGTCGAAGGTGAAGGCCTTGATGCCCAGTTCGCCGGCGGCGTTGAGTTCCAGCAGTTCGCTGACCTGATCCTGCGCCAGCGCCTTGGTCGGAAACAGGTACAGCGCCTTGGCGCTGCCGCCCATCACCGCCGACGCCACCGGCAGCGTGTAGCACAGCGACTTGCCCGAGGCGGTGGGCGTGGCGATGACCAGGTGCCCGCCCGCCTCGGCGTGTGCCCAGGCTTCAGCCTGATGCGAATAGAGCCGCTCGACCCCGCGCTGGCGCAGCGCGCGCGCCAGCGCCGGCGGCAGGGTTTCCGGCAATGGGGCGTAGCGCCCCTCGCGCCCGGGCACGGTCAACTGGCCGGTCACTCGATCCGGATACTTGGCCGCCAACCGCTCGGACAGGCGACTGCCGTCGGCGGTACCGGCCGGCAGCAGATCACGATGGGAACGGGCGATTTGCCGGGCGGGTACGGACATGGGCGGCCTCCAGAAAGGTCGCCATCACAAACCACCGCCGTCGCAGGATTTGAGATTGACGCCCGGGGCGCTCCCTCCTGCACGCCCCGACCGGACGCGAAAAAGCAAAAGCCCGGCTTGCGCCGGGCCTTTGCGTACAACTGGTGGGCGGTACAAGGTTCGAACTTGTGACCCCTGCCGTGTGAAAGCAGTGCTCTACCGCTGAGCTAACCGCCCGAATCTCGGGCCGCGTATGTTAATCGGGCCTGCCGGATAGGTCAAACATTTTTGCCCGCCGACCCGCAAAGGCCCGCCACGCGGGCCATTCCGACGGCTCAGACCGCGGCGGTCACCAGCACCTCGATGCGCCATTCGGCATTGGCCAGGCGGGCCTGGACCGTGGCGCGCGGCGGAGTGTGGCCGGGCACCACCCACTCGTCCCAGGCCTGGTTCATGCCCTCGAAGTCGAGCATGTCCTTCAGGAAGATTTCCACCCGCAGCAACTTGCTCTTGTCAGTCTCGGCCTGCGCGAGCAGCGCGTCGACGGCGGCCAGTACCTGCCGGGTCTGGCCGCGGATGTCCTGACTGGCGTCGTCGGCGATCTGGCCGGCCAGGTAGACCACGCCGTTGTGGATGGCCATTTCCGACATGCGGGGGCCGACATCGAATCGCTGGATCATGGGGAAAGCTCCTTCATTCATCGGCACTGGCTGTGCCGCCGATGAAGCTTAACGCAGGCGCGGTTCACCTGGAGTCGCAAGGCGCGACGATGTCTTTTCAGCTTTCCTGTTCCTGCGTTTCCCGGCGTGCCGTCTCGCCGCTCGCCGGTACCGTCCGCCGTTCGGGCAACGAATAGCCACCTTCGTAGGCGCTCACCTGATTGCGACCGTCATGCTTTGACCGATACAGCATGCGGTCGGCGAGCGAAAACAACCTGGCGAGTTGATAGCCGGCCAAAGCGGTGGTGGTGACGCCGAAGCTGGCGGTGACGAGGAATCGATGGCCCGTGCCCGAAGTATCGATGCGGGTGACGCGCTGGCGGCAATCCTCCGCCGCCTCGACCGCCTGCGCCAGGCTCATCCCAGGCAGCAGCAAGGCGAACTCCTCCCCACCCAGCCGGCCAACCACGGCATTGCGGTAATCCAGGCCACGGCAAAGCTCGGCCACCCGCACCAGCACCTGATCGCCGGCGGCGTGGCCGTAGCGATCATTGACCGTCTTGAAATGGTCGAGATCGAACATGACCAGCGCGACTTCCTGCTCGTTCCTCGCGCACTGGGCCAGAAGGCGTTCGGACTGGATGCTGAAATGGCTGCGATTGCCGATGCCGGTCAGCGCGTCGGTCTGCGCCAGCCGCTTGAACATCATCTGGGTGCGCTTGGTGCGATATGCCCAGTAGCCGATGCTGGCCAGGAGCATGGTCAACAGCACCACCACCAGGCGGGTGTTCTGGACCGACTTGCTCTCCAGCTTGCGTTGCAGTTGCAGCAACTGGTTCTGGCTGCCCAGGCGCTGGATCTGCTCCGACTTTTCGAAGGTTTCCTGGCGGACGATCTGATAGGCCAGCTCGCGCGCCTTGATCTCGTTGAGATAGGCCTTGTCCGCTTCCGCGTAGCGGCGGTAATAGACCAGCGCGGTTTCCGTGTCACGCCTGCGCTCGGCAATCCGGTACATGGTGCGGTAGGCGCCGACCAGCGACTGGGTACTCGTGCCGACCGCTCCGCTGAGCGCAATCGCCTCGGAAGCATAGGTTTCCGAGGCCTGCAAATCGCCGCGCTCGAACAGCAGGTCGGCGAGCGTCGCCTTGACCAGCACGGCCAGATATGGATATCGGAACGACTCGACCTCCGCCATGTGCGAACGCAACAGCGCGATGGCCTCGGGACGCTTGCGCTCCGCGGCCATCGTTCTCGCCAGTATCACGCGCATATGGTTGGCGAGCAGTCGCTCTCCGCCTCGCGTGCACTGCTCGATCGCCTCTTGCAGCGAGTCCATCCTGTCCGGAGACAGCGTCGCCAGGTTGAGCATCGCGTCGTACTTGAGATACTCAGCGAAGCAATGGGCACGGGCATCCGGCTGGCTGGCAAGGATGCGTTCGGCATACTGCATGCCCAGGCTGTACTGCCCAATCTCGTTGTGCAGATAGGAGGCTTCCACCAGGGCATGGATACGCAACTGCGGGTCGCGCACTTGATCCAGTTGCGGCAGCAGGCGACCAAGCTGCCGCAGGCTCTCCGCGAATCGCCGGCTCTTGGTGTAAAGATTCACCAGCAGTGCGCCGGCCCGGAAGCGGGTATCGCTGTCGGTCGAAGACGCCATCAGCTTCTGCAACCGTGGAATCGCCGCTTCGTACTTGCCGGAAAAGGCAATCCCGTACGCCTCGAGATACGCCAATTGATCCTGTTGGAGACCTCGCAACTCCTGCCGCCTGCCCTGCAGCTCGCTGACGAGTTCGGCGAATCGCACGGGATCCCCGCTGCGGACCGATTCGGCCTGCGCCAACAGTTCCGTCACTTCGGGTTTCGGCGTACCCGCGGCCACACTCGTCGATGCCAGCAGGGTCAGGCACAGGCAGCACGCCCGGAGGTAGCCCACGGCCCGGCGGCCCATCCCCGTGTCCAGGGTAGCCATCACCTGCCCATACCGCGTGAGTGCAGACGAACCCAACCGCATTGAACCTGTACTTCCCCCATTTTTGGAGGCCCGCGCCGACCGGCCTGCCTGCGCGCGATCTTATCGCATCGGTTCCCACTCGGTATCGGGCAGCCCGTTCAGGTCGCCAGCGCCGCTCAGCCTGGTCGCGCGCCCTGCGTCTCGGCCACCTCGGTCCAGGACGCTCCAGGGGTATGGGATGCCTCGCCGTCATCCTGGGAAGCCGCCCGGAACGCGGTGACCCGATTGCGTCCCTGGGCTTTGGACTGGTAGAGCATCCGGTCCGCATCGGAAAGCAGGCGCTGCAGTACATAGCCGGATATGGCGGTCGAGGTAACTCCGAAACTCGCGGTCACCTGAATCCGCTGGCCGATCTCCGATGTGTCGATCGAAGCGATACGCGTCCGGCAGTCCTCGGCCAGGCGAATCGCCGAGCGAAGATCGCAGCCGTACATCAGCATCGCGAACTCCTCCCCGCCCAGACGCCCCAGCACATCGATCCGCCGGCACAGCGACTGGCATACCTGCGCCACCTGCTTGAGGACCCAATCGCCCGCCGGGTGGCCGAACCGATCATTGATTGATTTGAAATGGTCGAGATCGAACATGATCACCGCCACTTCCTCTCCATTGCGCTCGCACTGGCTCAACGTCCGCCCTGCCGACTGGGTGAAGTGGTGGCGGTTGCAGATGCCGGTCAACGCATCTGTCTCGGCAAGATGCTTCAGCGAAACCTGGACGCGCTTGGTCTTGTACGCCCAGTAGGCGATGGTCGCCAGCAACACGACCAGCAGGATGATAATCAACCGGGTGTTCTGTCCCGCCTGTTTCTCCACCTTGCGTTGGAGTTTGAGCAGTTGGTTCTGGCTGTCCAGTCGCTGGATCTGCTGGGATTTCTCGAGAATCTCCTGGCGGACCATCTGATACGCGAGCTCGCGCGCCTTGACTTCGTTCAGATAGGCCCGGTCGGCTTCGGCATAACGGCGGTAGTAGACCAGTGCCGTCTCCGAATCCTTCCGCGCCTCGGCGATCTGGTACATGGTCTTGTAGGCACTGGCCAGCGAGGAGGTGCTCCCGGGTGTGTTCTGGGCCAGACTCTCGTTCGCGTAGGTCTCCGCCGCGGCGTATTCGCCTGCGTCCAGCAAGAGTTCGGCCAGGAACGCCTTGACCTGCGCTATCAGGTGCGTATAGCCAGTCTCCTCGATCTCCTTCAGGTGCCCATCCATCAAGGCGATGGCCTGCTTGCGACGGTTGGATTCGGCCCATTTCTTGGCGAGGATCAACCGGATTCCATTGGCGGTGACCGTCTCGTGGGATGCATCGCACTGGTTGATCGCTTCGACGACGATGTCGTCATCGGAAGGCAATTCGCCCAGGTTGTAAAGCGAATCGAATCGGGCCTGGTTGGCGAAACACAACGTACGCGCGTCCGGTTCCTCTTCCAGGATCCGATCCGCATAGCGCAGGCCCAGGCGGTACTGTCCGACCTGGTTGTAGAGATAGGACGCCACGCCCAGGCCGTGATGACGCAACTTGGCCGATTGGATCTTGTCCACCAGGGTGAGGGTCTGCTCCAACTGGCGCAACCCGTCCGTAAACTGGCGGCGCAGGGCATGGGTGTTGACTATCAACGCGCCCGCACGGAACTGGATCTCGGGATTGGTCGAGGACTCCATCAACGCGCGGGCGTGCCTTATCGCCTCGTCATAGTGTCCGCGAAAGCTGAAGCCATAGGCTCGCAGGTACTCGATCTGTTCCCTCTGGGCCTTGTCGGCGCGATCGATTTGCTGCTCCAGTTCACCTAGCAATCGCTGGAAGCGGTGCGGATCCGAACTCCGCGCCTCCTCGGCTTGCTGCAGCAGCGTCTCCAGTCCGGGAGACGCTGCCGCCATGGCCAGGAAGGGCAGACACAAGGCGAACGACAGCATCCCGCAACGCAGGATGGTTCGGATCGTCGCACGCCGGCCCACCGTCGTGACCTTATTCCTCTTCCGGCGCGTCGCCATCCGGGGTCGGGTCGCGCAGCGGTTCCGTATCGTCCGGGGTATCCAGCGGACTCGGCTCCTGGCCAGGCTCCCAGAGGATGCAGAACAACGGGGCGCGCTTTTCCAGCGCATCGGCCAGGGCCACCGCGTCCTGACGGCGCAGGGCGTCGCTTTCGTTGCCGGTCAACTCGAGCGAATCGATCATTTCCTGCAGCTGCTCGGCCGGCAGGCGCGACAGCGCCGGGTTCTGGCCCAGTGATTCAAGAAAACGTATTGCGTTTGACATGGTGCGTCCTCTGCGGTTGGTGGTGGAAGGAAGCCGGGGCGCGGTTGGCCACGGTTCCCAGCAATTCGAGCTTTTGGCGCAAGTCCCGGTTGGGCTGCATCGGGCATGCCGGAGGCACGACCAGAGTGGTCTGCAGATTCAATTCCATCATCGGCAAGGCCGACAGCGGGAACCGTTCCTGGCGCGGTTTCGTGATCGGCAAGGTAGCCGCTTCATAGGCGATCACATGGTGATTCAACGGATAATCCTGCGCCAGCAGGTCGACCAGCAACTGCCGTTCGGCGGACGATGTACTGAATCGCCGCAGGCTTCGGTCGCCAGCCAGGCCCACCTGCCAGAGGATCAAGTATGCGGAGGGATCGATGCGCCGCTGGTAGAGCATGAATTGGCTGGCTTCGTAATGCTGGCAGCCATAGGTGCCTGGATCGATGCCCAGGTCGGCGTAGAGACAGTCTTCCGCCGAGATGCCTGGCTCCATGCTCGCGTCGAATCCTTCCTCGCGGGCCTGCTCTATCGCCAGATGCGGCGCCAGCGCGAATACGCCGGGGTGGCCGTAGAACGCACCGCAGACATGCTTTCCGGCACGGACTTCCACCAGCATCGACTCCACCATTTCCCCATAGGTATCGCGGCGTGACTTGCCTTCCGCGTACAGCGGTTGCAGGCTGCGGACATCGGCGTTCATTCCCTGCACCCACAACTCGACGAGGGGGTCGGAAACGGCGAGAAAGACGACATCTGCCTGTTCAATGTGGCCGCGTGCGCGGGGGCCGATATGGGCCCCCAGCATCATCCCCGTTCCCACGCAGACCAGGCTTCCCCGCACGTCCATCGCGCCGCCGAAGGTTTCAAAGAGCGAAATCTAACGGTCCAGCCGCCGCAATGCAAAAAAATGCCGTGACAGGATCGGGGCGGCCACCCATCCCGCGCCCCTCAGCGTGCCTTTTCCTTGGCCGCCTCCGCCGCCGCCTTGCGGCGCGCCTCGGCGTCCTGCTGGTATTCCACGATATGCGGCAATGCCCGCAGCAGGCGCGAAGCCGGATCCAGGGTATAGGTCTCGCCCGCGGGGAGCGCCAACCGGCCCCGGCCGTTGTCCATGGCCACGGTCTGGACCTTGCCGTCCACCCCGCCGACACGGACTTCCACGGGTACCGGGAACGGCAGGTCGTCCGGGGTCTTCCAACGCAGGTTCAGGCCGCTGGCGTCGCGCTCGGCGACCAGTTCCGGCAGCGCGGCGCGGTACAGGTAGACGTCGAAGAACCAGCCGTAGTCGCGGCCGGTCACCTTGTGGACGATGTCGATGTAGTCGCGGGTGGAGACATAGCGCGGCTTGAACTTGCCCGGCTGCGGCGTATCGGTGCCGTACACGGCCTGGCGGATGCTGGCGAAGAAGGCCTCGTCGCCGATCAGTCCGCGCAGCATGTGCAGCATCAGCGAGCCCTTGTAGTAGATGTCCAGGCCCGGGCCATTCTCACGGTCATAGACGGTCTTCTCGGTCTGGCTCTTGCCGGACACGATCGGGTACTTGTTGGCCAGCCCGGCGCGCTGGTCCAGCAACGCGGCGTGGTACTCCATCTCGCCGCGCAGGTACTGCAGGTAGAGCGGTTGCATGTAGCTGCCGAAACCTTCATGCAGCCACATGTCGTCCCAGTCCACGTTGGTCAGCTGGTTGCCGAACCACTCATGGGCGAACTCGTGCTGCAGCAGCCAGTCGTAGCCGTACTTGTCCTTCTTGTAATCGTTGCCGTAGGCGTTGATGGTCTGGTGTTCCATGCCCAGGTGCGGGGTTTCGACCACGCCCATCTTCTCGTCGCCGAATGGATACGGGCCGATGTTGCGTTCGAAGAAGTCCAGCACCTGCGGGAACTCGGCGAACAGGCCGCGCGCCTTCGCCTCGCGCCCCTTCAAATGCCAGAAATGCAGCGGGATGGTGTTGCCGAAGCGGCTGCGGTACTCGCCCTTCATCTCCTCGTAGGGACCGATGTTCAGGGCAATGGCATAGGTATTCGAATCGCGTGCGCGCCAGTGGTACGTGCGCCAGCCGTCCTTTTCCTGCATGCCCATGGCGATGCCGTTGCCGGCCGCAACCAGCGGCGCCGGCACGGTGATGTGCTGGTCCACGACCAGCGGTTCGCCCTGCGGGTGGTCGATGCAGGGCCAGAACAGGTCGCAGCCCTCGCCCTGCACCGCCGAGGCGACCCAGGGTTCGCCGGTGGGCGCGGTCGCCCAGACGAAGCCGCCGTCCCAGGGCGCGCGCTTGGCCACGTGCGGCTTCCCGCCATAGACGATGCGGACCTTCACCTGCTGCTCCGCCGCCACCGGCGCGGGCAGATCGATGGTCATGCGCCCTTCCGGATTGCGCCAGGCGCTGGCCGGCAGGACGGCGCCGTCGGCCTCGACCCGGCTGACCGCCAGGTTGCGGTCCAGATCCACGACCACCCGCTGGATCGGCGACCTGGCCCGGAAGGTCAACCGGGCGTCGCCCTGGATGGCCTTTTCCGCCGGCACGACCTTGAAGCTCAGGTCCGCATGCTCGAACACGACCGCCTCCTGTTCAGGCGCGCGCGGCACCCCGGAGTCACGGGTCAGGTCGGTGATGTCGGGCTGTTGGGCCAGGGCGGCCGCGGACAGGCTCAGGGACAGGGCAAGCATCAGGCGGGAGGACTTCATCGGCATCTCGGCTCCGTTCGGGGCGTGGCGACCACCACGACAACCGTCGATGGTGGCACGCCTGTCCGGACCAGGGGTATCCGACTGAAGTCATGGCGGCGCGGGATCAAGCCCCGGCCAGCGCGCGCCGGGCCCAGTCCACTATCTGCTCGCGTGACAACGCCCCGGACTGGCGGGCCAGTTCACGCCCGCCGCGAATCAGGACCAGGGTCGGAATGCTGCGGATACCGTAGCGGGCGGCCAGCGCCGTCTCCGCTTCGGTGTCCACCTTGGCCAGGCGCATCCGCGGTTCCAGCGCCTGCGCCGCGGCCTCGAACTGCGGCGCCATCGCCAGGCATGGGGCGCACCACGGTGCCCAGAAGTCCACCAGCAGCGGGAGCTCGCTGCGCAGCGCGTGGCGGTCGAAGTCGCCGGTGGTCAGCGCCAATGGCCGCCCGCGAAACAGCGGCTGGTGGCAGCGCCCGCAACCGGGCGACTGGCCGAGCCGTTCCGGCGGCAGGCGGTTCATCGCCCCGCAATCCGGACAGGGAACCAGCCAGTGGGTTGCGTTCATCGCGTTTTCCGCCCCACCGTCTCGGCGCGGCCTTCGGACAACCGCAGGTGCAGCAGCGGGAACGGTTTGCCCAGCCCATCCCGTTCGGATCGCGATTCCAGCTCAAAGCCCATGTGCAGGTAGAACCCCACCGCCCCCGGATTCTGTTCGTTCACGTCCACCCGGCGCGCGCCCCAGCTTTCAATCGCGTGACGGAACAACGCCTTGCCCGCGCCGGTCCCGTGGTGGGCCGGGTCGACGAACAGCATCTCCACCTTGCCCGCCTCCACGCCGACGAACCCGCAGGGCTGGCCGTCGCCGGCCCGGGCCACCGCCAGTCGCTCGGCGGAAGGGAGATAGCCATCGCGCACCAGCGGCCGGAACATCTGGATGTCGGCCTCCTCCAGGAAGTGGTGGGTGGCGCGGACGGCGGACTCCCAGACCTCGAGCAGGCGCGGCAGATCGGCGTTGGTGGCGGCTTCGATTTTCATCCGCGCAGCTTGCCACGATCGGCGCCGGGGACGCAGTTGTAATCCGCGCTTCCGTTTGTCTTTCCCATCCGTCGTTTTCACTCCACCAGCCACGGAAAGGACTAGACTGGCGGCGACCGGAGTTTGGCCGAAGACGTGGAGGTACGCGTATGGCCACGTGGTTGCTCGCCGCCGCCCTGGCGCTTTCGCCGCAGCCGCCGCTGCCGGATGCGCAGGTTCCTCCCGACCTGCCCTCGGTCGAAGAAATCATGGCCGTGCCTCCGGAACTGCAGGACCGGTTCCGGCAATGGATGGCGCAGGCGGGCGACGTCCAATCCTCGGCACGACTCAACCGGCTGGTCGACTTCCTGTTCTCAAAGGAAGGCGGCCTGGGCTTGCAGTACCAGAATGGCGCCAACTACACCGTCGGCCAGACGTATCAGACCGGTCGCGCGAATTGCCTCAGCTTCACCCTGATGGTGGTGGCACTGGCGCGCGCGGACGGACTGCAGGCCTACGCACAGGAAATCGAGGACGTGCTGACCTGGTACCAGGAGGGCAACACCGTCTATCGCAACAACCACGTCAATGCCGGCATCCGCATCGGACGCCAGCGCTTCAGCGTGGACGTGGCCTGGGACCAGGTCATCGCACGGCAACAGCCCGAGGCGATTCCCGACACGCACCTGTTCGCCATGTTCTATAACAATCGTGCGGTTGATCTGCTGGGCGCCGGCCACGCCGCCAGCGCACAGGCGTACCTCGCGCGCGCGCGCGCGCTGAGCCCCGGATATCCGGCATTCTGGAACAACACGGGTGTTGCTGCACTCCGGCGTGGCGACGCGGCGGGCGCCGAACGCGCTTACCTGCATGCCCTGACACTGAATGAGAACTACTCCTCCGCGCTGTTCAACCTGGTGACGTTCTACAACCGCAGCGGGCGCGTTGCCGAGGCCAAGCCACTGCAACGGCGGCTGGAGCGGGTTCGTGCGCACGACCCATTCGATCAGTTTCTGCTCGCACTCGAGCACGAGCGCTCGGGCGACTACGAGGGTGCGATCGACTATTACCAGCGCGCCATCCGGCTCTTCGGCAGCGAACACCGGTTTTATCTTGGGCTGGCGCGGGCGTATCTGCATCTTGGCAAGGCACGCCGCGCGGGCCGCGCCCTCACCCGCGCCCAGGAATTGAGCGAGGGAGCGACACGTGCCCAATACCAGGCCAAGTTGGAGCGCCTGCGGCGGCCGCGCGAACCGAGCATCTTCGGTCCACAACCGCGCTGACATGCCAGGGGCTCAATCTGTACCGAGGCGCCAGTGGCCGAGGAAGGTGTAACCCGATTGCCCCTCGATGCTCTGTATCAACACGAATCCATCGGGCGCGAGGCCAACCGACGCCACCGCCGGCGTGGCGGCCCCTGGCTCGCTGTAGCCCAGGGTCAGATGCGGCACAAAGCTCTTGCCGACATGGTCCTTGAAACCGGCCCGGATCAGGCGTTCCTGCAGGCCACGCCAGAAACGGAGCAATTCCGTCGAGGAAGAAGAGGCCGCCAGCGTAAGCGCCGGTCGCCGTGGATTGCCCAGCGGCAGCAGATGATCCAGTTGCAGGTGGAAGGCCTCACCGCTGAAGCTTTCCGCGGCTTCCCGTGCCCGCGCTATCCAGTCTTCCCGGGGACCGCTGCTCTCGCCCAGGTAGTGAAGGGTCAAATGGTAGCGCTCCGGATTTACCCAGCGCGTATGCGGGTGGCTGGCGCGCAGTCCATCCGCCACGTCCGCCACCTGTGCACGCTCGGATGCGGATGGCAGCAGCGCGAAGAACAGGCGGTGCAGTGGTGCACTGCCTTGGCTCTCGAAGAGATCATTCTGCATGGACATGCCGGATCCTAGGCCAGGCATCCCTGCGATTCCAGCCGACGGCAGGAAAAACCCGACAGGTTCATAGCAATGGCCAACGAGCCACCCGCAGATGCTCCGAGTACCCTTGATTGCTGATCACCAGATCCACCGCAGTGGCGCGAAACCGAACGGTTGGAACCGGCAACCTCTCCTCTGGAAGGCCATCGCAATAGCCGAACGTCATATGCGGTGCCATGACCGTCCTTTCCCCTACGAGCCCATAGGGCTGCTGCGCGTCGGCGAGTGCGTTTCGCAATCCGTGGACCACGCGCCCGGTGGCCTGGTCCGCGACGAGGACACACGCTCGATCATCCCTGCCAAAGCGCGCGCTTGTCTCCAGGACGATGTCGAATGCCGGAAATGAAAACCGTCCGGAGGCCGCGCGCAGCGCGAGTTCCAACGGCTGTCTCAGCCGGGCCGGTTTTCCGCATTCGGCAACACTGACATGCAACAACTCCGCCGGCCTGGCGGAAAATTTCCGTACACCCAATGTCCGGACCAAGCGATGACGTGCTTCCAGGAGGAGAGGATGCGCGTCCGCCTCCGGATAGATGGCGAAGAAGATAGGTGCGAACCGCCAGGCTCCGGCGAGCCCGATGCTGCCTGGTTCAAGACTTTCCGGAAACAGATCGGACATGGCCTACGTATCCAATGCACCACGAAACTCCGTCAGCGCAACTGGCTGTCCTTGCTCCCGCGCCGGTTGTACATCTGCCCCTGCTCCTGCGCCTGGTCGGCCGCTTCCTGGCAGGCCACGCACAGGCGCACGCCGGGCACGGCCTTCTGCCGTGCCGGCGGAATCGGCGCATCGCATTCTTCGCAGTGGGAGAGGCTGGGACCGGTCGGCAGATTGCGGCGCGCGCGCGCAATCGCGTCCTTCACGGTCGCGTCGATCTGATCCTGTACGGCGCCGTCGCCGGCCCAACCGGTTGCCATGGTCCTGTCCTCTCGGGTGTTACCGGGCGGAGGTTACACCCGCCGCCCCGGATTGCCTTTCACGGAACGAAATGGGGCCGGACTCCGCGGGCTTCAAGCATGGGCAAGTGCGTAGTCGATCGCCGCACACACCGCCGCCACCTGGGCGTCGTTGCATTGCGCGGGGGTCGCCTTGGGGCTGTCCGGGTAGACCTCGGTGGTGGTGGTGTAGCGCGCGTTGGTCACGCCGGCACACAGCCCCAGCGGCTTGAACGCGTACTCGATGACGCCGGGTGCCACCACCGGCGAGCCGATGATCTCGCCGTTGGCGTCGGCCGGCGCGATATGGGTGACCTGCTCCACCGCCGCGATCACCGCGCGCTGGAAGTCGGGCTGCGGATTCTCGCTGTCATCGACCAGGTAGAACCCGTCGGGAATCTCGCCCGGCTCGAACGGCTTGCCGTCGCGCGCGGCCAAGGCCGGGCGGAACTCGCTCTCGTCGGTGTCGGTGGTTTCATGCAGATCGATGTGCATGCGCGCCAGGTCGCGGATCGGCGCGACCAGCCGGATCAGCGCGGCCGATTCCTGCGCCGGGCTGTTTTCGCGGAAGGAGCGGTTCGGATCCAGCGCGTCGGCGTCCCAGCGGTGGATGCGCTCGTAGCCCCATGGGCTGATGCACGGCGTCACCAGCAGGTTGACCTTGCCGGCATAGTCCGCCGCATGCTGTTCCAGGAACTGCAGCGCGCCGCGCACGCCGCTGGTCTCGTAGCCATGCACGCCACCGGTCACCAGCATGACCGGCAGCGCCGGATTCCAGTCGCGGCTGCGCACGGCGAACAGCGGATAGCGGCCGTCCGCGCCGTAGTCCAGCTCACCGTACTGCTCCACGTCGAACCGCGCGCGCAGGCGCTCGATCACCGTCAGCACGTCGGCGGCATAGCTGCGCTGGACGGTCTGGCGGGAGCGCCATTCGGCTTTCTCGGCGGCGCCCCAGGGCTGGCCGGGTGTGCCGATGGGATAGAAGCGGTCGGTCGTGTTCATGCGGGGGCGACGGGCGGAAGCGGAAAAGGAGCAGCACTTTAGCAGGCCCGTGCGGGCACGCACCCATGCGCCGCGGCCCGTGCGCTGGGTTCCGCGTGTTTCCCTTCCCGGACCCACGGTGGTCCACCTTCACGCGGATTGAGCGCGGACTGGTGCAAATACGGCGCACCCCCATGCCCACCGCAACCTGGCCATGTCCCCGGAGGTCCTGCCATGAAGTGCAGTTCCGTTCTTTCCCTCGCCCTCGCCTGCCTGCTGCCCGCCGCCTCGGCCACGGCGCAGGACGACAAGGCACCCCCCATGACGCCCGAAATGAAGGCGATGATGGAAGCCTTCCAGAAAGCCGGCACGCCCGGCGCCGAACATCGACAACTCGCCACACTGGCCGGTACTTACGACCTGACCGTGAAAAGCTGGCACGCTCCGGATACCCCGCCCACCATCGACAAAGGCACTGCGACCCGCAGGATGATCCTCGGCGATCGCGTGCTGGTGGAGGAAGTGAGCTCGCAGATGATGGGCCAACCGTTCACCGGACAGGGCCTGCACGGCTTCGACAATGTCACCGGCAAGCACTGGTCCACCTGGAACGACAGCATGAGCACCGGCCTGATGGTCAGCGAGGGCACCTGCGACGCCAGCATGGCCTGCACCTATACCGGCACCTATCACGACCCTGTCAGCAAGAAACCCGTGACCTCTCGCATGACCACCCGCTGGTCCGACAAGAGCACGGAGGTATTCGAGATGTACGCGCCCGGCCCGGATGGCAAGGAGGCCAAGATGATGGAGATTACCTACAAGAAACGTCCTTAGGCGCCGATCCGCGACAGGCACGGGGCGGTTCGCGACCGCCCCGTGCGTCGCGGGCTACTGCTCCCGCGCCGCCGCTTCGATCCTGGCGACGTCCAGCTTGTGCATGTCCAGGACGGCCTGCGTGATCCGCCCAACCAGCGCTTCATCGCCCGAGGTCATCATCTCGTCCAGCCCTTGCGGCGAAATCTGCCAGGACAGCCCGAAGCGATCCTTGCACCAACCGCACTGCTCGGACTCAGGCACCGACGACAGCTGCGCCCAGTAGCGGTCGATTTCGGCCTGATCGCGGCAGGTGACCAGAAACGAGATGGCTTCGTTGAAGGCAAAGCCGTGCGGATGGCCGCTGTCCATCGCCGCCATCCAGGTATCGCCCAGGCGGAAGTCGGAGAACATGACCGTGCCGGCGCGATCGTTGGCGCTGTCCTCCGTGTAGCGGGCCATCTGCCCGGCTTCGGAATCGTCGAACACCGAACGATAGAATTTCGCAGCCTCTTCGGCCTTCCCGTACACCTCGCCGGTGAACATCAATACCGGCACGATGCGCGGGCGCGGGGGTGCGCCAGGCGGACTGAGCATCAGTTGCCAGGACAGGCCGTAGCGATCCTGCACCCAGCCGTAGTGCTCGCTGAAGGGATACGCATCCAGCGGCATCAATGCCTGCCCGCCGTCGATCAGCCTGGCCCACATCGCATCCAGTTGCTCACGCGCCTGCCCGTCACGCGCGGGATCGAAATGGACCAGGAAGGAAGTCGAGGGATTGAACGTGAACACGGGACCGGCGCTGATCGCCATGAACGGCTGGCCGGCCAGCGTGAACGAGACCACGTCGCAGTCGCCGGAGGGCGTATCGCGCAACCGGACGATGGAGTCGACCTGCGAATCGGGAAACAGCGAGCAGTAGAACGCGGCGGCTTCGCGGGCCTGGGTGTCGAACCACAGATGCGGGGTGATGGGTTTCACGAGGGACATGCGGAAGCTCCTGCGGGATTGAGGGTGTAATCAACCGACGAACCGGGCCACCTGAAATCGACACCCTTCCACATCTCCCGTAAAGCCGCTGTTGCCATCCAGGCGGTCCCGACAGCAGGATCGGGCTATCGTGTGGGGCCCGCGTCCGCTCTCCCTACCTTCTCTCATGCAACGATTTTCCGTTTCCCGCGCCCCCCATCCCTGCCGCGTCCCGCGCCGGACGGCGACACCCTCCGCTCCGGTGCGTTCCAGCGGGGAGGACCATCGGTGAACGACGCATCGCCTCCCGGTCCCCAGATTTGGGTGGACGCCGACGCCTGCCCCGGGCCGGTCAAGGAGATCCTGTTCCGCGCGGCTGAACGCGCGCAGGTCCAGGTCACCCTGATCGCCAACCAGTGGCTGCGCACGCCGCCCTCCCGGTACATCCGCGCGCTGCAGGTGCAGGGAGGCTTCGACGTGGCCGACGACGCCATCGCCGAACGCGCGCGGACCGGCGATCTCGTGGTCACCCAGGACATTCCACTGGCGGCGCGGGTGCTGGCCAATGGCGCGCAGGCGATCAACCCGCGCGGCGACCGCTACACCGCCGACAACATCGCCGAACGGCTCTCCATGCGGAACTTCATGGACGAACTGCGCGGCGCCGGCGTACAGACCGGCGGGCCGGCCGCCTTCAATGCCCGTGATCGGCAGGCGTTCGCCAACCAGCTGGATCGCTGGCTGGCGACGCGGCGCTGAGCTTCGCGAAAAATGCCCCTGCCCGACCTCGAACTGCGTCCGATCATCCATCTGCTGCTGCACGTGCTGGTGCCCGTCGCCACTGCGCGCATGTTCTGGCCGAAGGAATGGAAGCGCGCCGCTGCCTGGATGCTGGCCGGCTGGGTCATCGATCTGGATCACCTGCTGGCCGATCCGATCTACGCGCCCGGGCGGTGCAGCCTGGGATTCCATCCGCTGCACACGTGGCCGGCGATGCTGCTCTACGGTGCGCTGGTGGTCCCGCGCCGGACCCGTTGGTTCGGTGTCGGCCTGCTCATCCACATCGCGCTGGATGGACTGGACTGCCTGATGATGTAGCGACCCGCATCGCCCGAGGGGCAAAAAAGGGGGCCGCATCCGGGATTGAGGGCGCGCCTGCGCCCTCTCCCGCCCGACGGTCAACGCTGATCGGACTTGCGCGGTTCCGGCTGCGGTGCCGCCGGGGTCTGCCCGGTCGCACCGGCGCCATGATTGACCAGATGCTGGGGCTTGCCCTTCAGGCGCCGCGGCTCGTCATTGCGCTGTGGCGCTGCCGACAGATCGCGTTTGGCGCATTTGCAGTACTTCTGACCGCCGATGGTTTCGCACTTGTAGACCTCGTCCACCGCGCAGGAAGCGGGCGGCGGATTGATCGGACCGCCGGCCAGGGCGGCGCCGGCCAGCAGCAACAGGCTGGCGACGGAGGTGGAGCGGATGATGAACTTGCGCATGGGGTGTCTCCTCGATAGGGGTGGTGCAGGCCACCACTGGCCTGCATTTCCTCTACCGGCAAACACGCCCGCCGGGCGTCATCGGATTTCACCGCCCGTCGCAGGAGCGTCCGGAAGGCCGCTCGGCGGCGGCCTTCCGCCCCTCACATGTTGCGTCGGTACTCGCCGCCCACGTCGTACAGGGCGTGGCTGATCTGGCCCAGGCTATGAGTCTTGACCGCCTCGACCAGCGCGACGAACACATTGCGCCTGTCCCGCGCCGCCTTCTGCAGGTAGGCCAGGCCATGGCCGTCATGCGCCTCGGCCTCGGCATGTTCCTCCAGCGCGGTGGAATGCGCGTGGTCGGTCTCGCCCTCCGGCGCCAGGCCGTTGCGCGAGGACTGCCAGGCGCGCACGTTGGTGATCTGCTGGCCCTTCTCTTCCTCGGTCGAGCGGATCAGCTCGATCTCGGTGGCGATCTCGCCGCCGTGTTCCTTCGGCAGGAAGGTGTTCACACCCACCAGCGGCAGGCTGCCGTCGTGCTTCTTGTGCTCGTAGTACAACGACTCTTCCTGGATCTTGCCGCGCTGGTACATGGTGTCCATCGCGCCGAGCACGCCGCCGCGCTCGCTGATCGCCTCGAACTCCTTGTAGACCGCTTCCTCGACGATGTCGGTCAGGTACTCGACCGCGAAGCTGCCCTGCCACGGGTTCTCGTTGAAGTTGAGGCCCAGCTCCTTGTTGATGATCATCTGGATCGCGACCGCGCGGCGCACGCTTTCCTCGGTCGGCGTGGTGATCGCCTCGTCGTAAGCGTTGGTGTGCAGGCTGTTGCAGTTGTCGAACAGCGCGTACAGCGCCTGCAGCGTGGTGCGGATGTCGTTGAACTGGATTTCCTGGGCATGCAGCGAACGGCCCGAGGTCTGGATGTGGTACTTCATCATCTGGCTGCGCTCGTTGGCGCCATAGCGCTCGCGCATCGCGCGCGCCCAGATGCGCCGTGCGACGCGGCCGATCACGGTGTATTCCGGATCCATGCCGTTGCTGAAGAAGAACGACAGGTTCGGAGCGAAGTCGTCGATCTTCATCCCACGCGCCAGATAGTACTCGACGATGGTGAAGCCGTTGGACAGGGTGAAGGCCAACTGCGAGATCGGGTTCGCGCCCGCCTCGGCGATGTGGTAGCCGGAAATCGACACCGAGTAGAAGTTGCGCACGCCGTTGTCGACGAAGTACTGCTGGATGTCGCCCATCATGCGCAGGGCGAACTCGGTGCTGAAAATGCAGGTGTTCTGCGCCTGGTCTTCCTTGAGGATGTCGGCCTGCACGGTGCCGCGCACGGTCTTCAGGGTCTCGGCCTTGATCCGCGCGTAGGTGTCCGCGTCCACCAGTTGATCGCCGGTCACGCCCAGCAGGCCCAGGCCGAGTCCGTCGTTGCCGGCCGGCAGTTCGCCGGAATAGCGCGGACGCTCGCGGCCGGCGAACAGTTCGTCCAGCTTCTTCTGCGCGGCCGCCCAGCGCTCGGCATCGGCCTTCAGGTACTTCTCCACCTGCTGGTCGACGGCGGTGTTCATGAACATCGCCAGGATGATCGGCGCCGGACCGTTGATGGTCATCGATACCGAGGTGGTCGGCGCGCACAGGTCGAAGCCGGAGTACAGCTTCTTCATGTCATCCAGCGTGGGGATGTTGACGCCGGAGTTGCCGATCTTGCCGTAGATGTCCGGACGTGGCGCCGGATCCTCGCCATACAGCGTCACGCTGTCGAAGGCGGTGGACAGGCGCGCGGCCGGTTGGCCCAGGCTCAGGTAATGGAAGCGGCGGTTGGTCCGCTCCGGCGTGCCCTCGCCGGCGAACATGCGGATCGGATCCTCGCCGGTGCGGCGATACGGATACACGCCTCCCGTGTAGGGATAACTGCCCGGCAGGTTTTCTTTCTGCAGGAAGGTCAGCAGTTCGCCCCAGCCACGGTACTTCGGCGCGGCGATCTTGGGGATCTTCTGGTGGCTGAGCGACTCGCGGTAGTTCTCGATGCGGATGGTCTTGCCGCGCACCTCGTACTCGTTGACCTCGTCGGTCGCCGCCTTCAGCCGCGCCGGCCACTCGCGCAGCAGCTTCAGCGCTTCGCTGGACAGCGACTGCACGGCGTCCTGGTAGCGCTGGCGCAGGGTCAGCAGGGAGCGGTCGACTTGACCTGCCCCCTCCCCCGCCTGCGGGGGAGGGTTGGGGTGGGGGCCGGCGTCACCCGTCTTGCCCCCATCCGCCCTTCGGGCACCTTCCCCCGCAAGCGGGGGAAGGAGATCTTCGGCGGCATACAGATCCAGCGCCTTGGGGAGTGCCGGGTCGTCAAGATCGCGCAGCGATTGCCAGTACGACTGCGCTCGGCTGGCGGTCTCGGCTTCGCTCTCGATGCGGCGGTTGATGCCGCGGCCCTGCTCGGCGATTTCGGCCAGGTAGCGCACGCGCGCGCCAGGAATCAGCACGGTCGCGCGCGGTTCCTTCAATTCGGTGTCGATGTCCGGCGTCCACTTCTCCGCCGGCAGGTGCAGCTTGTCGCGCAGCAGGCGGCACAGGTTGGCGAACATCCAGCTGACACCCGGATCGTTGAACTGGCTGGCGATGGTCGGATACACCGGCACATCCGCGTCGGGCGTCTGGAACGCCACCCGGTTGCGCTTCCACTGCTTGCGCACGTCGCGCAACGCGTCCTCGGCGCCGCGCTTGTCGTACTTGTTCAGCACCACCAGTTCGGCGAAGTCGAGCATGTCGATCTTCTCCAACTGGCTGGCCGCGCCGTAGTCGCTGGTCATCACGTACATCGGGAAATCGACCAGGTCGACGATTTCCGAGTCGCTCTGGCCGATGCCGGCGGTCTCGACGATGATCAGATCGAAGCCCAGCGACTTCAGGTAGGCGATGCAGTCCTTCAGCACCGCGTTGGTCGCCACGTTCTGCCGGCGGGTTGCCATCGAACGCATGTAGATGCGTTCGCTGCGCAGCGAGTTCATGCGGATGCGGTCGCCCAGCAGCGCGCCACCGGTGCGACGGCGGGTCGGGTCGACCGAGATCACCGCCATCCGCATCTGCGGGAAGCTGGACAGGAACCGGTTCATCAGCTCGTCGGTCACCGACGACTTGCCGGCACCGCCGGTGCCGGTGATGCCGATGACCGGCGCTGCGCGCCGGAGGGAATGGGGATTGGAGAATGGGGAATCGGAAGAGCGGCCCACTGCCCACTGCTTGCGCAGCTTGTCCAGTTCGGACTCCGAGAATTCCCCATCTTCGATGGCACTGAGCATCTGGCCGATCGCGGCTTCGTTCTCGGCACCATCGGCTTGTGTTCTCTGCGATTCCCGATTCCCGATTCCCGATTCCCGCGCGCCTTNCGCAACCACGTCCTCGATCATCTCCACCAGCCCCATCTTCATGCCGTCGTTGGGGTGGTAGATGCGTTCGACGCCGTAGGCCTGAAGCTCGGCGATTTCCTCGGGGGTGATGGTGCCGCCACCGCCGCCGAACACGCGGATGTGGCTGGCACCGCGCTCCTTGAGCATGTCGACCATGTACTTGAAGTACTCGACGTGGCCGCCCTGGTAGCTGGACAGGGCGATGCCGTCGGCATCCTCCTGCAGCGCGGCGCGCACCACGTCCTCGACGCTGCGGTTGTGGCCCAGGTGGACTACTTCGGCGCCCTGTCCCTGGATCAGGCGGCGCATGATGTTGATCGCTGCGTCGTGGCCATCGAACAGGCTGGCCGCAGTGACGAAACGCAGCGGGGAAACATCCGCGCGTGCTGCTGGAAGCTGGGAAGCCGGTGTGCTCATTCGCGCCCTCACTCGCGTATTGCTTGCATTAGAGGCGGAATTGTAGCGCGCGGCGGAGTTCCGCCCCATGACGCCCACCCTACGCCGCCGTCTGGCGCGGCGGCGCAGACCGGGTCGAACGCCTGTTCAGGCGAATCCGTAAGGCAGGTCCGGCGTGGACACGACGCGCTGCCCCACCGCGCGTCCGTCCAGATAGGACATCGCCGCGGCAATGACGCCGGGATCGGTGAGGATGCGGTTGTGTCCGAGCCCGGTGGTGCTCAGCAGGCGCGCCTCCGGCCAGTAGCGCGCATAGCGCTCGCCTTCGGACCAGGGAACTTCGCGGTCTTCCAGATCGTGGACGATCAGCGCGGGACTGGCGATGCGGGGCGCATTGAGGTGCGCCTGGAATCCCTCCACCGCCATGCCGGTCAGCGACTCGAATTCATCGAACAGGCGCGCCGAAAGATGCGCGGCGAGACCGACGAAACCACCGAAGCGCTGCGCCGCGGCGATCGGATCGGCCGCCGGCGCGATCAGGATCGCGCGCGCTGCCCGCAATCCGCGCGCGAGCGCGATCATCGCGGCCGCGCCGCCGAGGGAATGCGCCACCAGCGCCTGCACGCCGCCGAAGCGTTCGGCGAAACGGTGCAGGACGTCGGCGAACATAGGCAGCGTCGCCCGGTAGCCGCTGCTGCGGCCATGCGCGATCTGGTCCAGCGCCACCACCGCGTAGCCGGCCTGGCGCAATGGTTCCACCCATGGCAGCAGTTGCAGCGCATAGCCCGACCAGCCATGCGCCAGCAGTGCGATGGGCTGGCGCTGGGGATCTCCCCAGGCATACCAGGTGAGCCGCTCGCGGCCGTGCGCGAAGGTGTGGACGCTGGCGCCCCAGGTATCGCTGCGGCGTGCGCGCTCGCGGCCGCCGGGCATCGGCGTGCCGAACAGGCGGAAGGCATGCTGGAGCGTGGCTTCCGGCATCAGCCAGCTGCCCAGGGCGAAGGCGGAGCGCAACGGCAGCAGGCGGACATTTTTACGAACGATCGTGCTTTTTTGAGGCGAGACGACGGCGGCCATGGGGGACTCTCCGGATCAGGCGGCGTAGGAGGCGAACAGGTGATCGAGCGCCCGCCGGGCCAGGGCTTCGGCCTGGGCGGGGTCGTACAGCCGGGCATTGTGCAGCCCTTCGGTGATGGCGAACAACTGGAACGAGACCAGTACGGGATCGGTGTCGGCGGCGAACTCGCCGCTGTCGATGCACATCTGCGCGGCCCTGGCGACGACGGCGCGCCACTCGGTCAGCCAGGCGATCACGCGCTCGCGCATCATTCCGGGGCGTGCGTCGTATTCGTTGGCGGCGCCGAGAATCACGCAACCATCGGGATTGGCCCGCACCCAGGCGAACCAGCCGTCCATGATCGCGCGCAGCCGCGCCTGACCACGCGGCTGCCGCAGCGCGGGCGCCATCACCGCCTCGCCGAAGCGGCGCGCGGTCCAGTCCAGCACGGTGAGCTGCAGATCCTCGCGGGAGCCGAAGTGCGCGAACACGCCGCTCTTGGACATGCCCGCGGCCTGCGCCAGCTCGCCGATGGACAGGCCTTCCAGGCCCTGCCGGCAGGCGATGGCATACGCCCGCTCGACGATCATCTCGCGGGTGGCCGTGCCCTTGCTGGTGGCGGCGCACAGATTCATGGCGGCGAAAATAGCACGATCGTTCGAATCTGTCAGCCGGCCTGGCGAAGGCACGAAAACGGGATCCCGTCCACAAACTGCCCCCGGCCGGCCGTATGGATTAGAATGCCCGCCTGCGACGACCACGGCGAGCCGGAAACGTCGCTTTTTTATTTTTCGAACAAGCGGTTAGCCAAAGCCACCCGGCGTAGCCCGCGGCCCCACGCCGCACCGGAGTCCCAGATGATCTTCGAAACCCTCGACACGTCCGGCCATGAGCAGGTCGTCTTCTGCCACAACCCCGACGCCGGCCTGAAGGCCATCATCGCGGTTCACAGCACGGTCCTGGGTCCGGCCTTGGGCGGGGTGCGCATGCGCCCCTACGCCGACAGTCAGGCGGCGCTGACCGACGCGCTCCGGCTCAGCCGCACCATGACCTACAAGAACGCCCTCGCCGGGCTCAACGTCGGCGGCGGCAAGGCCGTGATCATCGGCGACAGCACCGCCGACAAGACCGAGGTGCTGTTCCGTTCGTTCGGTCGCTACGTGGATTCGCTGGGCGGCCGCTACATCACCGCCGAGGACGTGGGCACCGACGTCAACGACATGGAGAACGTCTACCGCGAGACCGAATACGTGGTCGGCGTGCACCAGGTCCACGGCGGCTCGGGCGATCCCGCCCCGTTCACCGCCTACGGCGCGCTGCAGGGCCTGATGGCCACCCTCAACCGCAAGTTCGGCAACGAGGAAATCGGCAAGTACAGCTTCGCCGTCCAGGGCCTGGGCCATATCGGCATGGAGTTCGTCAAACTGCTGAAGGAACGCGGCGCCAAGCTGTTCGTCACCGATCTCAATCCCAAGCTGGTGGAGTACGCGGTGGAGGAATACGGCGCCGAGGCGGTCAAGCCGGACGAAATCTACGATCTGCCGGTGGACGTGTTCTCGCCGTGCGCGCTGGAATACGCGATCAACGCCGAGACCCTGCCGCGCCTGAAGGCCAAGGTCATCTGCGGCACCGCCAACAACCAGATGTCGCACGTCACCGGCGTGGAAGCCGCCAAGCGCGGCATCCTGTATGCGCCGGACTACGCGGTGAATGCCGGCGGCGTCATCAACGTGTCGCTGGAAATCGACGGTTACAACCGCGAGCGCGCGATGCGGATGATGCGCACCATCTACCACACCGTCGGCAAGATCTTCGATCTGGCCGAACGCGAGAACCTCGCGCCGCAGTACGCCGCCGACCGCATCGCCGAGGCGCGCATCGCCGCCATCGGCAAGCTCAAGCTGCCGCTGGGCCGGACCGCACCACGCTTCATGGGGCATCTGCGCGGAGAGCGTTGATCGCCGACACCCACAGGCCGCAATAGGAGGGAGGACCGAATGCGACCCGTTTCAATCGCTGCTTTTCCGCTTGGCGAGGAAATCGACGCGCTGCGCGACGCCGTGCGCCGGTTCGCGGATGCCGAGATAGCTCCGCGCGCCGCGCAGATCGACCACGACAACGTGTTCCCGCAGGACCTGTGGCCCAAGCTGGGCGAAATGGGCCTGTTGGGCATGACCGTGGACGAGGCCTTCGGCGGCAGCGGCATGAGCTACCTGGCGCACCTGGTGGCGATGGAGGAAATCTCGCGCGCGTCCGGTTCGGTCGGCCTGAGCTATGGCGCGCACTCGAACCTGTGCGTTTCCAACCTGTTCCTCAACGGCAACGACGCCCAGCGCCGCAAGTACCTGCCGAAGCTATGCACCGGCGAATGGAAGGGCGCGCTGGCGATGAGCGAACCCGGCGCCGGCTCGGACGTGGTCGGCTCGATGGGCTGCCGCGCCGAACTGCGCGACGGCACGTGGGTCGCCAACGGCAACAAGATGTGGATCACCAACGGACCGGAAGCCGACGTGCTGCTGGTCTACATGCGCACCGCCGGCAAGGAGGCGGGCAGCAAGTGCATGACCGCCTTCATCGTCGAGCGCGGCATGAAGGGTTTCTCCACCGCGCAGAAGCTGGACAAGCTGGGCATGCGCGGCAGCAACACCTGCGAACTGGTGTTCGAGAACTGCGAGATTCCCGCCGGGAACGTGCTGGGCGAAGTCCACCAGGGCGTGCGCGTGCTGATGAGCGGCCTCAACACCGAGCGGCTGGTGCTGACCGGTGGCCCGATTGGGCTGATGCAGGCGGCCATGGACATCACCCTGCCCTACGTGCGCGAACGCCGCCAGTTCGATTCGCCGATCGGCACTTTCGGCCTGATGCAGGGCAAGCTCGCCGACATGTACACCGCGCTGCAGTCCAGCCGCGCGTTCGCCTACCAGGTCGCCCGCGACTACGATGCCGGCACCGGCTCGCGCGCCGCCGCGGCCGGCTGCCTGCTGCATGCCTCCGAGGCCGCGGTGCAGGTCACCCTGGAGGCCATCCAGGCGCTGGGCGGCAACGGCTACATCAACGAGTTCGACACCGGCCGCCTGCTCCGCGACGCCAAGCTCTACGCCATCGGCGCCGGCACCAACGAAATCCGACGCATGCTGATCGGCCGCGAACTGTTCGACGGCCGCGCCTGAACAGGCATTCCACCGCTGCCTGGTCCGCCAGGCGGCGTCCCCCTGTCCGAACGGCCGATTGCTGCACCGCACCGCGAGCGGGATAATCCGGCCATCCCTACACGAGGTTCCGTTTCATGTCCGATATCGTCATCGCCGCCGCCAAGCGCACCGCCATCGGTTCCTTCATGGGCCAGTTCACCGGCGTGCCGACCCCGACCCTGGGCGCGGCGACCATCCGCGCGGCGCTGGAGCAGGCCGGCGTCCCCGCCGCCGACGTCTCCGAGGTCATCATGGGTTGCGTGCTGCCGGCCAACCTGGGCCAGGCGCCCGCCCGCCAGGCCTCGCTGGCCGCGGGCCTGCCGACCGACGTCGGCTGCACCACCATCAACAAGGTCTGCGGTTCGGGCATGAAGGCGATCATGCTGGGCCACGATCTGATCAAGGCCGGTTCGGCCAGCATCGTGGTCGCCGGCGGCATGGAGTCGATGACCAACGCCCCGCACATGATCCCGAACTCGCGCGCCGGCAACCGCTTCGGCAACTTCCAGGCGGTCGACCACATGGCCTGGGACGGCCTGACCAATCCGTATGACGGCCAGGCCATGGGCGTGTTCGCCGAAGCCACCGCCGCCAAGTACGGCTTCACCCGCGAGGAACAGGACGCCTACTCGACCGAATCGGTCAAGCGCGCGCAGGCCGCCCAGCGGTCCGGCGCCTTCGACGCCGAGATCGTTCCGGTCAAGGTCGCCACCCGCAAGGGCGAGGTTGAAGTCGGCACCGACGAACAGCCCGGCAAGTCCGACCTGGCCAAGATCCCGACCCTCAAGCCGGCGTTCAAGAAGGACGGCACCGTCACCGCGGCCAGTTCGTCCAGCATTTCCGACGGCGCCGCCGCCACCGTCCTGCTGACCGCCGAGGAAGCCGCCAGGCGCGGCCTGCAGCCGCTGGCGAAGATCGTCGGCCACGCCACCTTCTCGCAGCAGCCGGAGTGGTTCACCACCTCTCCGGTCAGCGCCATCGACAAGCTGCTCAAGCAGGTTGGCTGGACCGTGGACCAGGTGGATCTGTTCGAGGTCAACGAAGCCTTCGCGGTGGTCGCGATGGCACCGATCAAGGATCTCGGCATTCCGCACGCCAAGCTCAACGTCAACGGCGGCGCCTGTGCGCTGGGCCATCCGATCGGCGCTTCCGGTGCCCGCCTGGTGGTCACCCTGATCAACGCGCTGCGCCAACGCGGCGGCAAGCGCGGCGTGGCGTCGCTGTGCATCGGCGGCGGCGAAGCCACCGCGATCGCGGTGGAAATCGTCTAAGCCATCCCCCCTGTCCGGGCGGTCGCGGTATCCCCCGGATACCCGGCCGCTTGCCTTTTTGGCGGTCCGATGGGTGCTTTAACGAAGGTTTGACAAAAATAACCAGCGGACCGCTTGACAGGCGTAACTGGCTTGTCATCATGTTGCAGGCGCGCAATAGCGCGTTGCCTAACTAACGACGAGGAAATGCAACATGACCATGAACAAGGCTCTGATCGCGCTGGCTCTGGGTTTCGCCCTGGCTGCGTGCTCGAACCAGGAACAGGCTGCTGACGCCGCTGCCGACGCCAACGCCGCTGCGACCGAAGCCCAGGCTGCTGCCGACGCCGCCGCCCAGGCCGGCACCGCGACCGCCGACGCCGCCCAGCAGTCGGCCGACGCCGCTGCCACCGCCGCTGACGCTGCTGCCACCGCCGCCACCGACGCCGCTGCCGCTGGCACCGCCGCCGCTGCCGACGCTGCTGCCGACGCCGCTGGCCAGGCTTCCGACGCCGCCGGCCAGGCTGCCGACGCTGCCAAGGACGCTGCTGCTCCGGCCGAAGAAAAGAAGTAATCACTTCTTAGCTTCATAGCGTTAAAATTGAAAAAGCCGCCGGTTGATTGGCGGCTTTTTCTGTACCCGGGCCCGGGCACTGGCGCCGCTGTCCCAGCGGGCAAGGACGCTCACCCGTTTTGCTCTCAACCAAAACCTCACTGGGGATCCAAATGAAGACCAAGTTCTACATCCTGCTGGCCGCCGCCGTTCTGGCCCTGAGCGCCTGCAACAAGAGCGAAACCACCGACGCCGCCGCGACCGACGCCGCTGCCGCCGCCGACCAGGCTGCCACCGCCGCCGGCGACGCCGCTGCTGCTGCCGGTGACGCCGCTGCCGCCGCTGGCGACGCCGCTGCTGCCGCCGCCACCGACGCTGCCGCCGCCACTGCCGACGCCGCCGCCCAGGCTGGCGACGCCGCTGCCGCTGCCACCACCGACGCTGCCGCCACCGCTGCTGGCGCCGTGGCCGACGCCGCCCAGGCGACCGCCGACAAGGCTGCCGAAGTGGCCGACAAGGCTGACGCCAAGGCTGAAGAAGCCAAGAAGTAATCGTCCGGCCATCGCCGAACACGACAAGGCCCGCGCAAGCGGGCCTTGTTTTTTGCGGCGCGGAAAGTTTGGCGGACCTGCGGCTTTGTGTTTACATGCCGCCTTTCCCGTTCCGGTCGCCGCATGTCCGCCATCACTTCGCAACTCGATCCGCGTTCGCAGGAATTCCTCGACAACGCCGACTACCATCGTGCGCTGGTCGCCGAACTCGATCGCCGCCTGGCCCGGGCCGCGGACGGCGGTGGCGACAAGGCGCGCCAGCGCCATACCGAGCGCGGCAAGCTGCTGGCGCGTGACCGCATCACCGCGCTGCTCGATCCCGGTTCGCCGTTCCTGGAAATCGCCCCGCTGGCCGCCGAGGACATGTACGACGGCGCCGCGCCCGCCGCCGGCATGGTCTGCGGCATCGGCCGGGTGATGGGCCAGGAAGTGGTGGTGGTCGCCAACGATGCCACGGTCAAGGGCGGCACCTACTTCCCGATGACGGTGAAGAAGCATCTGCGCGCGCAGGAAATGGCGCGCGAGAACCGCCTGCCCTGCATCTACCTGGTCGACTCCGGCGGCGCGTTCCTGCCGCTGCAGGACGAAGTGTTCCCGGACCGCGAGCACTTCGGCCGGATCTTCTACAACCAGGCGCGCCTGAGCGCCGACAACATTCCGCAGATCGCGGTGGTGATGGGCAGTTGCACCGCCGGCGGCGCCTACGTGCCGGCGATGAGCGACGAATCGATCATCGTCAAGGAACAGGGCACCATCTTCCTGGGCGGCCCGCCGCTGGTGAAGGCCGCTACCGGCGAAGTCGTCGATGCCGAGGCGCTGGGTGGCGCCGACGTGCATACCAGCGTGTCCGGCGTGGCCGATCACTTCGCCGAGGATGATCGCGACGCCCTGCAGATCGCTCGCCGCCTGGTCGGCAACCTCAACCGGCGCAAGGCCGTGCCGGTCGCGGTGCGCGAAGCGCGCGAGCCACTGCATCCGGCCGACGAGTTGTACGGCATCGTGCCGAAGGACACCCGCCGCCCGTTCGACATCCGCGAGGTCATCGCCCGCATCACCGACGGCAGCGAGCTGGACGAATTCAAGGCGCGCTACGGCAAGACCCTGGTGACCGGCTTCGCCCACCTGCACGGCTATCCCGTCGGCATCGTCGCCAACAACGGCATCCTGTTTTCCGAGAGCGCGCTCAAGGGCGCGCACTTCATCGAACTGTGCAATCAGCGCGGCATCCCGCTGGTGTTCCTGCAGAACATCACCGGCTTCATGGTTGGCCGCAAGTACGAGAACGCCGGCATCGCCAAGGACGGCGCCAAGATGGTCACCGCCGTGGCCTGTTCGTCGGTACCCAAGTTCACCGTCGTCATCGGCGGCAGCTTCGGCGCCGGCAACTACGCGATGTGCGGACGCGCGTACGGCGCACGCTTCCTGTGGATGTGGCCCAACGCGCGCATCAGCGTGATGGGCGGCGAGCAGGCCGCGAGCGTGCTGGCCACGGTCCGGCGCGATGGCATCGAGGCCGGCGGCGGCCATTGGGCGGCGGAAGAGGAAGAAGCCTTCAAGGCCCCCATCCGCGAGCAGTACGAAACCCAGGGCAGTCCCTGGTATGCCACCGCGCGGCTGTGGGACGACGGCATCATCGATCCGGCCGACACCCGCCGCGTGCTCGGCCTGGGCCTGTCGGCCTCGCTCAACGCACCGATCGAACCAGCGCGCTTCGGCGTGTTCCGGATGTAGTCCATGGCGGCGCCTGTCTTGCTGGTGACCGGCGGCGGCCGCGGCATCGGCGCAGCCACCGCCCGCCTAGCCGCCGCGCGCGGCTACACGGTGGCGATCAACTACCGGCGCGATGCCGTCGCCGCGCACGCGCTGGTCGAGCGCATCCGCGCCGACGGCGGGCAGGCCGCCGCGTTCGCCGCCGATATCGCGGTGGAAGCCGAAGTGGAACGCCTGTTCGCGGAAGTGGACGGCGCCTTCGGGCCGCTCGATGCGCTGGTCAACAACGCCGGCGTGCTGGAAACCCAGATGCGGGTGGAGGCGATGGACGCGGCCCGCGTGCAGCGCATCCTGGCCACCAACGTGGTGGGCCCCCTGCTCTGCTGCCGCGAGGCGATCCGGCGCATGTCGACCCGCCGGGGCGGTCGCGGCGGCGCGATCGTCAACGTGTCCTCGGTGGCGGCACGCACCGGTTCCCCCGGCGAGTACGTCGACTACGCCGCCTCCAAGGGGGCGCTGGATACGCTCACGGTCGGGCTGGCCCAGGAAGTCGCCGCCGACGGTATCCGGGTCAACGCGGTGCGTCCCGGGTTCATCCATACCGACATGCATGCCAGCGGCGGCGAACCGGACCGGGTGGAACGGGTCAAGGCGTTCGTGCCGATGAAACGCGGCGGCCAGCCCGAAGAGGTCGCCCGGGCGATCCTCTGGCTCCTTTCGGAGGAAGCCAGCTACACCAGCGGCACCTTCCTCGACGTCGCCGGCGGCCGCTGACCGCCCCTCTTCAGCTGCGTGAGCGCGGCCTGCACATCGCCAACCCTGGCATGAATCAGGGTGACGAACCGACCAATGGGCAAAGACGGTCACAACCTTGACCCCGGCGACGGGCGATAGTCGGCCGTTCACATCGCCCGGAGTTGCCGCTTTATGTCCATCTGGAAAGACCAAGGCCCCGCCAAGAAGGATGCCGTTCCGCTGCCGCCGGAACCTTCGCCCGCGCCTGCGCGCGAATCCACGGCGGCCGCGGATTTTTCCCCGACCGTCAGCAATCCGCCGGGCATGCGCGCGGCCCCCGCCCCCGAGCGCGAGCTCAAGGAATCGCTGATCGCCGCCGACCTGACCATCGAGGGCAAGATCGAGGGCACCGGCCACATCCGCATCGCCGGCAAGTTCAAGGGCGACGTCAACGTGCAGGGCGACCTCACCATCGAGAACGGCGCCAAGTTGAACGGCGGCGTGCGTGCCAAGAAGGTGATCATCGCCGGCGAGCTGGAGGGCAACATCGAATCCGCCTTGCGGGTGGAGCTGCTCGCCTCCGGCGTGCTGGTCGGCGACGTCAAGGCCGGCTCCCTGACCGTCGCGGCCGGTTCGCGGATGCGCGGCCAGGCCGACTTCGGCTGGGAAGAGGACAAGGCCGCGCCGCGCGCCGCCAAGGCGGCCAACGGTCCAGACGCCGGCTAAGGCATGAGCAGCCCGCGCCCGGGGATGGCCGGGGCGACCCGTACCTGCCCGCACTGCAAGACCACCATCCTGGAAAGCGCCGCGGTCTGCCCGGCGTGCCGCCATCACCTGCGCTTCGACGAGGCGTCGCTGGCGGCCGCGCGCACGGCGCAGACGGTGGTGCCGCTGAAGGTGGAGGGCAGCGTCCGCCATCCCGCCGATGGCGGTCCCTGGGAGTACTCGGTGGTGATGAGCATCCGCAACGATCGTGGCGAGGAAGTCACCCGCCAGGTGGTCGGCGTGGGCGCGATGCAGCCGGGCGAGCAGCGCACCTTCACCCTGAGCGTGGAGATGTTCCCGCGGCAGGGTGGCCGCGGGCCGCGTCGCTGAAGACCGCCTGCGGGTGAGCGCGCCGCATCCTCCGGGTACCCGCCACTGCTTCCCTGCCCTTACACTGATCGCCGATGCAGGGAAGGATCCAGGGGACTGAATGATTGTCGGCATTGATCTGGGGACCACCCATTCGCTGGTGGGCGTGTATGGCGAACAGGGACCACAGCTGATTCCGAATGCGCTGAACAGCTACCTGACGCCGTCGGTGGTCAGCGTGGATGGCCAGGACGCGGTGCTGGTCGGGCAAGCCGCGCGCGAGCGCCTGATTACCCATCCGCAGTCCAGCGTGGCGCATTTCAAGCGCTGGATGGGCACTGATCGGGTCACCCGGCTCGGCAAGCATTCCTTCCGGCCGGAGGAACTATCGGCGCTGGTGCTGCGCGCGCTGATCGCCGACGCCGAGGCGCACCTTGGCCAGAAGGTCGGCGAAGCCGTCATCAGCGTGCCCGCCTACTTCGGCGACGCCCAGCGCAAGGCGACCCGCATCGCCGGCGAGCTGGCCGGCATCAAGGTCGAGCGGCTGATCAACGAACCCACCGCGGCGGCGCTGGCTTACGGCCTGCAGCAACGCGAAGGCGGCGGACGCTTCCTGGTGTTCGATCTGGGCGGCGGCACCTTCGACGTGTCGATCCTGGAAATGTTCGAGGGCGTGATGGAAGTGCACGCCAGCGCCGGCGACAACTTCCTCGGCGGCGAGGATTTCCTGCATGCGCTGCGCGATGCCTGCCTGCAGGATCTCGGCATCGCCCCGGGCACCCTGCAACCGGCCGAATCGGCGCAACTGCTGCGCCGGCTGGAACTGCTCAAGCGCGAGCTCTCGCACGCGTCGGCTACCGAACATGCCGTCGAACTGACGCTGGCCGGGCAGGCACGCAGCTGGCAGCTGGACGAAGCCCGTTTCGCCCGCATCTGCGAGCCGTTGGTGCAGCGCCTGCGCGCGCCGCTGGAACGCGCCATGCGCGACGCCCGGCTCACACCCGCGCAGCTGGACGACATCGTGCTGGTCGGCGGCGCTTCGCGGATGCCGCTGACGGCACGGCTGGTGTCGCGCATGTTCGGCCGGCTGCCGCTGCGCCACATCAATCCCGACGAAGCCATCGCGGTGGGCGCGGCGATCGCGGCCGGCATGAAGGCGCGCGACGAGAAGCTGGAGGAAGTGATCCTCACCGATGTCTGTCCGCACACCCTCGGCGTCGGCACCAGCCAGCAGGGGGCCAACGGCCAGGTCACCAGCGGCATCTTCTCGCCAATCATCCACCGCAACAGCACGGTGCCGGTCAGCCGGGTCGAGCGCTACCAGCCGCTGCAGGACTGGCAACGGCAGGTGGAATTCGAGATCTTCCAGGGCGAAAGCCCGCGGGTCGAGCATAACGTGCGGCTGGGCAAGATCAGCGTGGCGGTCCCGGCCAAGGCCGCGCACGAGAACCCGGTGGACATCCGTTTCACCTACGACGTCAACGGCCTGCTCCAGGTCGAGGCCACCGTGGTCGCCACCGGCGAGACCCACGAGGTCATCCTGGAACAGAACCCGGGCATCCTCTCGCAGGCCGAGATCCGCGAACGCCTGGCGACGCTGGCGGCACTGAAGATCCACCCGCGCGACCAGCAGGAGAACCTCAGCCTGATCGCCCGCGCCGAGCGCCTGTACGAGGAACTGCTGTGGGCACGCGGCGATCTGCAGGACGCGCTGGTGCGCTTCCGCGGCGCGCTCGACAGCCAGGATCCCGACGTGATCCGCGAACACCGCACCCATTTCGCCGCCATGCTCCAGCACATCGAGTCGCAGGCCTGAGATGGCTCCGTTCGATCTGCTGGGCGTTCCCCGCGACGCGGACGAAAGCGCGATCAAGCGCGCCTACGCGCGACGCCTGAAGGTCACCCGGCCGGATGACGATCCGGAAGGTTTCCAGCGCCTGCACGAGGCCTACCAACAAGCCCTCCAGCATTGCCGGCAGCGGGCGATGGCGGCCGCCTGGGAGGAAGAGGAAGACGACATCGAAGCGGCGGACGTAGCCGCGGTCGGCGATGACGACCAGCCGCAGGCCGGACGGGAACATGGACACGGGGAAACGGAACTGCTGGCGAATCCCGCGACGGCGCACACCGTCCTGCTCGACGCGGAACAACTGGACGCGCTGATCTCCGGGCGCACGCCGCACCAGCCATCGCCGGTCGCCAGCGCCGCCGCAGCGGCGGCCTCCGCGGTTGCGGATGCGACCACGCGACGCTTCGACTTCGATGGTTTTTTCGCGGAAACCGTGCAACGGGCCCGCGATACGCCTCCCGCCGTACTGTCGGCCTGGCTGGCGGCACACGACGACCTTTACCAGTTGGAACTGAAACAGTCGGTCGGCGATGCGCTGTTCCAGCGCCTGGGTTACGACGGCGTCACGATTCCACCCGCGAACCTGTCCGCGCTGGAGACCTTCTTCGGCCAGCAGGACTATTGGCTGGAGCAACGGATGGCGGTGCGCTGGGCGATCGAACGCGAGCAGACTTCCCGCTACGACGAGCCACGTCCGCTGGCGATCCGCCAGCTCAAGCGCCCTTTCCGATGGCCGCAGGCGCTGGCCATCGCCTGCGTGCCGGGAATGTCCGCGCGCATCGCCCGGTTGTCGCAACGCCTGAGCGAGGACTACGGCGATCTGCCGGATGGCATTGATCCGGGCCAGGATCAGTTCTTCCGGCAACTTGCCCGCAAGGACTATCTCGGCGTCTGGCGCTGGTTGCCGATGCTGGCACGCGCCGTCCTGTTGGCACTGCTGGGCTATCTGCTCGCACCGGTCGTGTTCGCGCAATCGCGCCCTGCCCTGCCGACCGCGCTGGTGGTCGGTGGAGTTGCCCTGGCAATCCAGGGCGGCTGGCGCCTGATGGTGTGGCTGCACGCGATCAGCCTCGGCGACAACGGTTCCGCCAACGAGAACCGACGCGCGCTGATACCGGTGTTGCTGGCAGTGACGGGCCTGGTCCTGGCCGCGCTGTCGGGAGTGGACTGGCTGGCCTACCCACTGGTCGTTCCCGCCGCCCTGATTCATTGGCGACGCAGCTTCGATGCCTTGCGATTCCTGCTGGGTGGCATCGCCATGCAGCCCTTGTTGCCCGGCACGCTTCCCGATCTGTGGTCGGCCGGGGCGGTCGGCTTCGCCGTGGTCCCACTGGGCCTTGCGCTGTTTGACGGACTCTACGCGCGCAGCCAGCGGATTCCATTGTCCGCCGCCGCGGGCAATGGCTGGACCACGCTGGCCTCGTACGGCTTCTTCGTCGGCTGGGTGCTGGCGCGGGTGTTCTAGGCGGTCAGACCTTCGACGACGGCCCGCAACTGTTGCAGCCGCCGCAGCCGTCGCCACCACCGGAACCGCGCGGCTCCGGTGCGATCCAGCGCCCCAGCGCATGCAACCAGCCTGGACGACCCTCGCGCAGCAACGGCAGCGCCAACGCCACCCGCGCCTTGCGCAGCGTGCCCGGAAACTGCTTCTTCAGCACCACCCACACGCTGGCCAGCGCCAGCAGGCCGATGATCGCGTATTGCAGGATCAGCGAGCCGTCCACGTCAGCCCGCTCCCAGCGCCTTGGCGATCTGGTAGGTCAGCAGCGAGGCGACATAGGCCATCGCGAACAGGTAGAACGCCGCGTACGACATCTGCTTCCACGAGTTGGTCTCCCGCTTGATGGTCGCCAGCGTGGACAGACACATGGGCGCATAGATGTACCAGACCAGCAGCGACAGCGCGGTCGCCAGCGACCAGCCATCGCTGATCAATGGCGACAACGCCTGCGCGGCTGCGTCGTCGTCGGCCGCGGACAGCGCGTAGACCGTGGCCAGCGACGCCACCGCCACTTCACGTGCCGCCAGGCCCGGAATCAGCGCGATGCAGATCTGCCAGTTGAAGCCCAGCGGCGCGAAGAACACCGCCATCGCATGACCGATGCGGCCGGCAAAGCTGTAGTCGATGGCTGGCCCCACCGCGTCGACCGGTGGCGCGGGGAAGTTCAGCAACACCCACAGCAGCACTGTCATCGCCAGGATGATGCCGCCGACCCGGCGCAGGAAAATCCAGGCGCGCTCCCACAGGCCGATCGCGAGATCGCGCGGATGGGGAATGCGATAGGAAGGCAGCTCCAGCATCAGCGGGTGCTCGCTCTTGTCGCGGCGCCACTTCTTCATGACCCAGGCCACCAGCAGCGCGCTGAGGATGCCCGCCACGTACAGGCCGAACAGGACCAGCCCCTGCTGGTTGAACATGCCGATCTTCTTTTCCGGCACGAACGCGCCAATCAGCAGCGCATACACCGGCAGGCGCGCCGAGCAGGTCATCAATGGTGCGACCAGGATTGTCGCCAGGCGATCGCGCGGATCCTGGATCGAACGGGTCGCCATGATGCCGGGAATGGCGCAGGCGAAGCTCGACAGCAACGGGATGAAGGAACGCCCAGACAGGCCGGCCGAGGCCATCATCCGATCCAGCAGGAACGCCGCACGCGGCAGGTAGCCGGATTCCTCCAGCGCCAGGATGAAGGCGAACAGGATCAGGATCTGCGGCAGGAACACGATCACGCCACCGACGCCGGCGATGATGCCGTCCACCAGCAGGCTGTTGAGCGGGCCTTCCGGCAGTGTGCCGCCCACCCATTCGCCCAGTGCGCCGGTCCCCGCTTCGATCAGATCCATCAACGGGGTGGCCCAGGCGTACACCGCCTGGAAGATCAGGAACATCACCACGATCAGTGCGACGAAGCCGATCACCGGGTGCAGCAGCCAGCGATCCAGCGCGTCGTCCACCTGGGCGGTGCGTTGCGGCATGTCCACCGCCAGCGACAGCAGACGGCGCGTTTCCGCGTGCAGGTCGGCGTCGCCGCCCAGCCGGTGCTTCGGCGGATGCGGCGCGTCGGCCATGCGCTCGATCTGCTCGACCAGCGCGCGCGCGCCGTTGTGCTTGACCGCCACCGTCTCCACCACGGGCACGCCGAGTTCGCGCGACAGCGCCTCCAGGTCCACGCGGATGCCGCGGCGGCGCGCGGCGTCCATCATGTTGACCGCCAGGATCATCGGCTTGTCGAGCTCGCGCACTTCCAGCGCGAAACGCAGGTGCAGGCGCAGGTTGGTGGCATCGACCACGCAGACCAGCACGTCCGGCGGCGCCTCGCCGGGCAGGAAGCCACGGCAGAAATCACGGGTGACCGCCTCGTCCAGGCTGGCGGCATGCAGGCTGTAGGCGCCGGGCAGATCCAGCAGCGCGTAGCTGCGTCCAGAGGCGGTGTGCAGGCGGCCTTCCTTGCGCTCGACGGTCACGCCGGCGTAGTTGGCGACCTTCTGGCGACTGCCGGTCAGCTGGTTGAACAGCGCGGTCTTGCCGCAGTTCGGGTTGCCGACCAGGGCCAGCCGCAATGGCTGCGCGCTCATGCCGCCGCTCCCGCCGGACGGACCCGGATCCGCGCCGCCTCGCTGCGACGCAGGGCGAACCGGGTGAAGCCCACCTGCACCAGCAGCGGTTCGGCGCCCAGCGGTCCCTTGGCGACGATCTGCACCTCCTCGCCGTCGACAAAACCCAGCTCGCGCAGGCGGCGGGCGATGTTGTCGTTGGGGTGGCTGTCGTCGACCGATTCGACGATGGCCAGGGTCCGGGGAGGTAATTCGGTCAGCATCACGCGGCAACTCTCAAATGCGAACTATTCTCATTGTAGCATCGCCGCAGCGCACGAAGGCCAAAATCGGCGCAGGGGCTATCATTTGCCGCTTTCGGGAGGAGCAGACATGACGGAGCCGCACGCACCGGCGCTGGCCAGCCATCTGGATGATGGCGTGTTGCGGCTGCGGCTGAACCGCCCGGAACTGCACAACGCGTTCGACGCCGGCCTGATCACGCAGCTGACCCGTGAACTGGAAGGGGCTGGAGCCAACCCCAATGTCCGGGTGGTGGTGCTGGAAGGTGCCGGCGCCTCGTTCTCGGCCGGGGCCGATCTGAACTGGATGCGCGGCATGGCCGCCGCCGGCGAAGCCGAGAACCGCGAGGACGCGCTGGCGCTGGCCCGACTGATGCGCACGCTGGACGAACTGCCGCGTCCGACTCTCGCACGCGTGCATGGCGCGGCGTTCGGTGGTGGCGTCGGTCTGGTGGCCTGCTGCGATATCGCCATCGGCGTGCCGGAGGCGAAGTTCGGGCTGACCGAGAGCAAGCTCGGTCTGTTGCCGGCGGTGATTTCGCCCTACGTCATTGCCGCGATCGGGCCGCGCCAGGCTAGGCGCTGGTTCGCGACCGCCGAGATTTTCGACGCCGCCACGGCGCTGGACATCGGCCTGCTGCACCAGGTGGTCGACGCCGACGCGCTGGATGCGGCGGTGCAACGCCAGATCGATCTGCTGCTCAAGGCCGGACCGCAGGCCGCCGCCACCGCCAAGCAACTGGTCACCCGGGTCGCCGCGCAGGCGGACCGTGATTGCCTGGATGCCGACAATGCCGCGCTGATCGCGCGCCTGCGGGTGTCGGCCGAAGGCCAGGAAGGCCTGTCCGCCTTCCTGGAAAAACGCGCGCCGGCCTGGGTGCCCGCGCGCTGACGCCACTGGCGCGGGGAGCGCGCCGCCCTCTTCCCTCCAAGGTGTGCCGACATGATTGACCATGCTGGTTTTGCCGTCGCCGACTATCCGCGCAGCCGCGCTTTCTACGAACGGGTGCTCGCACCGCTGGGCTACGCGGTGGTCATGGAAGTGACCGAGCGCGAAACCGGCCCGGGTGGCTACCAGGGCTGCGGATTCGGACCGCCGCGCAAGCCGGCGTTCTGGGTCGGCACCGGCGCGCGTCCGGGCACCGGCACCCATGTCGCCTTCGTCGCCCCCGACCGCGGCGCCGTCGATGCCTTCCATGCCACGGCCCTGGCTGCGGGCGCGACCGACAACGGCGCACCGGGCGTGCGCCCGCACTACCATCCTCACTACTACGCCGCGTTCGTGATCGATCCCGACGGCAACAACGTCGAAGCGGTCTGCCACGCGCCGGCCTGATCCTCGCCTCGCTTTCCTACCGAACCGACACGGAAATCCCGACCCGCATGTTCGACAAGATCCTCATCGCCAACCGCGGCGAAATCGCCTGCCGCGTGATCCGCACCTGCCGTCGCCTCGGCATCCGCACCGTTGCGGTGTATTCGGAAGCCGACGCCGACGCACAGCACGTGCGCCAGGCGGACGAGGCCTGGCCGATCGGCGGGCCGCGGCCGGCCGACAGCTACCTGCGCGGCGACGCCATTCTGGAAGTCGCGCGCCGCAGCGGCGCGCAGGCGATCCATCCCGGCTATGGCTTCCTGTCGGAGAACGCCGACTTCGCCGAGGCGGTGGAAGCGGCGGGTCTGGTCTTCATCGGCCCGGGCGCAGCGTCGATGCGCAAGATGGGCAGCAAGGCCGGCGCCAAAGAGTTGATGGCCGCCGCCGGCGTACCGGTGGTGCCGGGCTACACCGGCGAGGATCAATCGCCCAACACGCTGTCGCGCGAGGCCGCACGGATCGGCTTCCCGCTGATGATCAAGGCCGCCCACGGCGGTGGCGGCAAGGGCATGCGGATCGTGCACCGGCTGGACGACTTCATCGCCCAGTTGGAAAGCTGCCAGCGCGAGGCGGCCAACGCCTTCGGCCGCGACCGCGTGCTGCTGGAACGCTACGTGTCCACGCCGCGCCACATCGAGATCCAGGTGTTCGCCGATCGCCACGGCCATACCCTGCATCTCAACGAGCGAGAGTGTTCGGCGCAGCGGCGCTACCAGAAGGTGCTGGAGGAAGCGCCCTCGCCGTTCCTGACCCCGGCGCAACGCACGGCGATGGGCCAGGCCGCCATCCTTGCCGCGCAGGCGATCGACTACGTCAATGCCGGCACGGTCGAATTCATCGTCGCACCCGACGGCGAATTCTTCTTCATGGAGATCAACACCCGCCTGCAGGTCGAGCACCCGGTCACCGAGATGACCACCGGCCTGGACCTGGTGGAGTGGCAGTTGCGGGTGGCGGCCGGCGAGCCGCTGCCGCTGGCGCAGGACGCGATTCCGCAGCAGGGCCACGCCATCGAGGTGCGCCTGTACGCCGAGGATCCGGAAGCCGGGTTCCTGCCCGGTTCGGGCCGGCTGGAGCGCCTGCGGCTGCCGCCGACGGACCCGCACGTGCGCATCGATTCGGGCGTGACCGAAGGCGATACGGTCACCATTTTCTACGATCCGATGATTGCCAAGCTGATCGTCCACGACCGCGACCGCCCCGCCGCGCTGGCGCGCCTGCGCGACGCGCTCGAACAGTGCGACGTGATCGGGCCGAAGTCGAACATCGCGTTCCTGGAGCGGCTGGCGCGCCACCCGGCGGTGCTGGAGGGGCGCATCGATACCGGCTACCTGGACCGGCACCTGGACGAGTTCCTCGCCGCCGGCGAACCCGACCCGGCCGCCCTGTTGGCCGCCGCCACCGCCACCCTGCTCGCGCAGGAGGCCGCTGCCGCCGATACCGCGCGCGCGTCCGCCGATCCGGGTTCGCCCTGGGCCATCGCCGACGGCTGGCGACTGGGCCATGCCGGCCAGCGGCCGCTGAGTTTCGTCCACCGGGGACAGACCTTCGCCCTGAAGGCACAGGGTACCCAGGGCCGCTATGCCATCGAACACGACGGCCGCACCCACGCCATCGAGGGCGCGCGGTTGACCGGCGACCTGCTCGGTTTGCGTATGGATCATGAAGCACGGCGTTTCCGCGTCCTGCGGGAAGGCGAGCGCATCACCGTCCACGACGGCCGGCAGCGGGTCGTGCTGGAACAGGTGCCCGCCTATCGCAGGACCGCGACCGCCGATGCCGGGGGAGACCACCGCGTGCGCGCGCCGATGCCCGGCCGCGTGGTGGTGGTCCGCGCCAAGGCCGGCGACACGGTGACCACGGGCCAGGAACTGCTGGTGATGGAAGCGATGAAGATGGAGCTGGCATTGAAGGCCCCGCGCGATGGCGTGGTGGGCGAGCTGCGCGCCAGCGCCGGCGACTTCGTCGAAGCCGACGCCGTCCTGGTGACCCTGGAATGACGGGCCGCCGCCGCATGCCGCTGTTGTTCCTGCTGGCCCTCGCGTTGCCGGCCCTGCCCGGCTGCCTGATGTTCGAACGCGCTCCCGCCGAACTGGGCTGCGACCCGGCCCTGGCCGGCCGCTGGCTGCCGTTGCCCGGCGCGGATCCGGAAAAGATGCCGCTGGGCTCCGGCGACTACGCCGAGATCGACGCGCAGTGCCAGGTCTCGCTGGTCGAAAGCGGCAAGACGCCGCGCACCCGGTTCCGCGCGCTGGGTTTCGAACTCGACGGCACGCGCTACCTGGCGCTGGACCAGGACGACATGCGCGATCTGTTCAACGACCCGAAAGCGCCGGCGGGAAACAGCAAGTTGCCCGCCACCAGCGTGCTGCTACTCAAATACCGCATCGCCGACGACGTGCTGGAAGTGGCGATGCCGCGGGCCAGCCGCGCGCTCGAACGCATCCAGCAGGGCGACCCGGGCATTCGCGAGGTCGACACGATGGTGTATCTGCTGGGAGGCGAGGCCGACGCACTGCGGGCGACGCTGGCGGCGGATCCGGGGCTGTTCGACAGCTTCGATCCCGCCTCGCGCAATCCGCGCCTGCGCCGCGCCGGCACGGAGGCCGCGCCATGACCGACTTCGTCCGCATCGTCGAGGTCGGTCCGCGCGACGGCCTGCAGAACGAGAAGGCGGTGATCGCCACCGCCGACAAGATCGAACTCATTGATCGCCTCTCCCGTACCGGCCTGCGCACCATCGAGGCCACCAGCTTCGTCAGTCCACGCTGGGTGCCGCAACTGGCCGACGCGGCGGAAGTGTTCACGGGGATCCATCGCGAACCGGGTGTTGCCTATCCGGTGCTGGTGCCGAACGAGACCGGCTACGACCGCGCGCGCGCGGTCGGCGTGGAGGAAATCGCGGTGTTCACCGCCGCTTCCGAAGCGTTCAACCGCAAGAACATCAATGCCGGCATCGACGAATCCATCGAGCGCTTCCGGCCGGTGCTGGCGCGCGCCGTCGCCGACGGAGTGCGGGTTCGCGGCTACGTGTCCACGGTGCTCGGTTGCCCCTATCAGGGCGATGTGCCGGTGGCCGACGTGGTCAGGGTCGCGAGCCGGCTGCACGAACTGGGCTGCTACGAGATTTCGCTCGGCGACACCATCGGCGTGGGCACCCCGCTGAAGGCGCGCGCGATGCTGCAGGCGGTCGCCAGCGTGGTGCCGCTATCGTCGCTGGCGGTGCATTTCCACGACACCTACGGCCAGGCGCTGGCCAACATCCTGGCGTGCCTGGAGGAAGGCGTGCGGGTGGTCGACGCCGCGGTCTCGGGGACCGGCGGCTGTCCCTACGCCAAGGGTGCCAGCGGCAACGTCGCCAGCGAGGACGTGGTCTACATGCTGCACGGCATGGGCATCGCCACCGGTGTCGACCTGGACCGGCTGGGCGAAACCGGCCGCTGGCTCGCCGCCCTGCTCGGCCGCGAGACCGGCAGCAAGGCCGGCAAGGCGATGGCGGCCACATGAACGTCGCCGGCGCGTCGGCCCCGGACGATGCCGCCAGCCCGGCGGCCGCCCCCGTCGCGCCGGAGACCGAAGCCACCTTGCAGGCCATCGCCCGCG